>CAZNTS010000297.1:0-17249 GCA_964576045.1 uncultured Nitrospiraceae bacterium
CGTTTTAGGGATTTCTTCACCTTATCTTTAAGCACCTTCCGCCTTCTTCTTGGTATCCAGACGAAGTGGTAGTGCAGGAGATATACGGAGGTGTACGCATGTTTATAATCTTGACCCATAGACTTCCGTATGATATCATGAAGCGATGCGAAAGACAAACGTCATAAGGCTCGTGCCGGACAATGAGGCCCGGCTTGTGTTGAAGGCAGTTGCCGATCGCGTTTCGGCTCCCTGGGACGCCGCCAATTATATCTGCCGGCAGGCATTTATCAAAGGGGAAAAGGTGCCGAACTATAGCGTTCTCTGCGCTGTTATGAAAGACACCCCTGATTATCGCGCTTTGCCGACTCACATCGGTCAGGAGGTTTTAAAGAAGCTCGGCAAGTCATGGGCATCCTTCTTTGGACTGAGGAGGGTCCACACAGCGGGGCGATTGAAGGACAGGCCTGGCCTGGCAAAGTACCGCAAGGACCGGAAGAAAAACGCCAGGGCATGCGACTACATTCCCGTGAAATCCCCGTTGGCCTATAGGGTAGAAGGCTCCGTCATTTATCTTGCAATGCCAGGGGATATCCGTGCCGGGCGCATGGCCATACCGTTCAGGGGGGTCATACGGCATCGGGGGGAGCCCAAGACCTGTGAACTACAGTATGACAATGTGAATCAGGGATGGTATGCCCATCTGGTGGTGGAATGCCCGGAGAGAGAACCGATGAAGCCGAGGCCCGTCAAACACGCAGGAGGGGACATAGGGGCCAGGCGCATAATAACGATATCGGTCGAGGACAATCCTTTAAGCGTGATCTACAGTTCCAGGGCAGCATGGAAAGACTATAAGTATTGGAGCAGACGTATTGCTGAAGAGAAATCTCGGCTATCAACACAGGGCTACAAGACAAGCCGATATCTGCAGGGTCTCTACCGGAAGCGCCGTTTGAGATTGAGGCACGCCATGGAGGCATTGGCCTCCGGTGTTGTCAATCAGCTTATGTGGCAAAGAGTGACCTATTTCACAGTCGGCTACCCTGTCAATTGTCGGGACGACGCTTGGTTTGGCAGGGGCAACGAGCTGGTTCATAATTTCTGGAGCTATGAGATTCTGTTGAGCCTTCTTGAGAGGCATAGTGTCAGACGGGGCATTGTCTTTGAGCGGGCCAACGAAAGGGGAACTTCCAGCCACTGTCATATCTGCGGCAGGAAGGTGACGAGGCCGGGGACAGGTACGGTGGTTTGTAAGATCCACGGCCCCATGCAAGCCGACGTCAATGCCTCAAAGAATATTTTAGGTAAAAAGACCCCCGCAATGGCGGGGGACGGGGAGAAGGCCTCCCTGGTATGGGCAGTTATGAGGTGGGATACCCATCGCTGGCTGTCTCATGCCGAATCAGCGAATAATCGCGTTCTGAGGGCTGCATGAGCAGCCTTAGGAATCCCACGAATTTCATTCGTGGGAGCAGTCAATGATGCCAAGAAAGCTTCTCATAAGCGTATTCATTGTCATTCTTTTTCTTGATCAAGTTACTTTTTCGGCCGAATTCAGATTTTCTCCTCGCCCCAATAAGGCTCATCTCATTAAGTGGAGACAGTGGGGGAATGAGTCCTTCGACGAAGCAAAGCGAGGTAATAAGCTTATTTTGCTTTCTTTGAGCGCAGTCTGGTGTCATTGGTGCCACGTGATGGACGAAACAACTTATTCCGATAGCAATATTATCGATTACATCAATAAGAACTTTGTCCCTGTGAGGGTCGATGCGAACATAAGACCCGATGTTGACAGCCTCTACAATCAGGGAGGCTGGCCCAGCAATGTTATCCTTACGCCCCAGGGTGAAATAGTTCAGGGAGGAACATATATTTCCCGGGAGGCTATGGTTGCGTGGCTTTCAAGGTCCGTTGAAATGTTCAGAAATAATAAAATGGCCATCGAAGAAAGAATCGACGCGATCAAGAAACTCAGAAAGAATGGTCAGCAAACAGAACTTACAGTGACAGGTAAATCCGATATAGTCAGCGTAACCAAGATGATCGAATCGTCATACGATAAAGAATACGGGGGGTTCGGCAAATCACAAAAGTTTCCGAATCCCGACGCAATTGACTTCCTCCTCTCTTTATATCAGGGCAGCGGGGATCCCGAAGTTAAGACAATGATTTCGACAACTCTTGAGAAGATGTTCAAAGGAGATATTTACGACCACGTTGAAGGAGGCTTCTTCAGATATTCTACGATGCCTGATTGGTCGTCTCCGCATTACGAGAAGATAATGGGGCTGAATGCCGCCCTTATAGAGAATTATGCATTGGCCTATATGATTTTTGGCAGCAGCGACTATAAGAAGGTCTTGAATGAAACCATCGCTTATATTCAGAAATACCTGTATGATAGCAAACAAGGTGTATTTTTCGGGAGTCAGGATGCCGACGAAGCATACTATAAGAGAACAAAGAGAACAGGGGTCAAACCACCGTACATTGACAAGATTGTCTACTCGGACTCGAATGCTCAGATGATAACTGCGATGATTGCGGCCTGCGGTGCCTTGGATAATAAAGGATATCTCGATATTGCAAAAAAGGCGGCGGACTTTATTATGGTAAAGCTCTATTCAACAAAAGATGGTGTATATCATTATAATCCCGACGAGAAACACCTGAACGGCCTCCTCTCCGACAACGTACTCTTCGGCTTGGCACTAATCGACTTATATAATGCGACGGGTGAGAGTCGATACTTAACCGGTGCAGAAAGTATTGCTCGGCTTTTGACAGAGAGATTCTATGATAATGAGAATAAGCAGTTCAAGCCTACTCTTGATACAACAGTTGTAAGACCTGTTACAGCTGGCGCACTTTGGAATTATAACACTATCGTATCCAATTACAGAGCGGTGATATTCCTGACTAGACTATATTACTGCAACGGGAGCAGGAATGTGAAAGAAATTAGTGACAAAGTGAGGACAAAATTAAAAAATACTTATGGGCATTATGAGCCTTCCATAGGGCTTTACGGGCTTGCATTGCTGTGGAGCCTGGAAGAACCGCTTGTGATTACGATCATTACCGATGACAAGAAAGCCAGCAAGTTTCTCCTCCAGCTTAATAAAATGTACGTTCCACAAAAAGTAGTAAGGATGCTTTCTCTAAAGCGAGAGAGCGACAGAATCAGGGAACTCGGTTATCCTCTGGAAGGAGCCGCGTATGTTTGTAACGGTAAAAAGTGCTCTCCCGCTTTCACCAGACCTGAGGATCTGATTACAGGAATAAAAGGGTTTGTGAAGAACCTTGATCTGACAGACAAATAGATTTCTATTCTTACCGTTCTTTCTGAAAGAGCAGGGAATACCAGAGTCTTGGGTATTGATTATGGGGGTGCGGTTTTGTTATTGAAAAGGATGCGAACCAAGCGTTGACCATAAGGAGGGATAGAGACCGTGAGTAAAAGAAAAAGGCAGACAGATACCTGTATGCCTTTTTCTGCGCAAAACATCAGTACCCTCCTGCAGCCTCCTCCAACCCTTGATCCAGCTAAAGATAGGATGTACCCTGGCGTAATGATCCATCAAACCTCAAGGTCGAAAATGTATCGTAACTTTTTCATCATCATCAGTCGCTCCCGCAAGAAACAGAGATTCCAGGTTTTTTGCACGACACTTTCAAAGCAGCGCTGCTCACGCTTATGGGTGCCCCCATCGCCATTACCATCACAATTCCTTCTTCATTTCTTAACTTTACAGCAGTCTCACGGTAGATATATAATTATGGTGAAACACGCAGATGAAAAAAGTAATCGTTGTAGGGGATATCAGAGCGGTCCTAGGAAAGGGAAAGAGTTTTTTTGACAGGACCGGGATAAGAACATACACAGTGGCCTCAAATGAGAAGGCCCTTGCTCTCCATAGGAACGTAGGCGCGGACCTCATCATAGCCAGGCTCGATTCGAACGAAATGAGCGGGGAGAAGCTCTGTTCATTTATCCGTGACGATGATGAGTTGCGCAACGTCTCTCTTATTATAGTCTCTTCAGATAGGGAAGCAGACCTCGAACGGTGCGTTCAGTGCAGGGCAAACGCATTCATCTCCAGTCCTGTAGACAGTGAGACCCTACTGCAGGAGACGCAAAAACTCCTGAATGTCGCTTTGAGAACTTCGTGCAGGGTGCACGTGGATGTGAGCTTGTGCGGAAGGGCAAAGAAGAGGACCTTCCATGGTCATATAGAGAATATCAGCGTATCGGGTATACTTTTCAGTACTGCTGCCGCCCTTTTTGAAGGTGATGCCGTTACATGTTCCTTTGACCTGCCCGGATCGGTGCATGCCGTTGCGCACGCCGAGATCGTGCGAGTCGTCGTCAAACAGGCAGAGCATGATACAAACCGGTATGGCGCCAAGTTCACAGAACTCGGTTCTGACCTTGTTTCTGCAGTCAGGGGACTTACGGGGGAAAAGTGCCGGCGCCCATGATCGCGTGCTACGCTTTCTTATTTTTCCCGTCTGCTTTTGAAGATTCGTCTATCAGCTGGATCAGCTTATCGGCTACAATCGGTCCTTGATAAAGAGAGCCATCAGGGAATATGATCGTAGGGGTTCCCGATATCCCGTTCTTTTCGGCAAACTGTATATTGTTATCGACTTCTGCCTTGTTGGACTCGACTTTAGGTATGGGCTTCTTCTCGAAATTCTCATCAAGGAGGTTGATGGATTTTTCGCACAGGATGCTCTTCGACTTCCAGTATGAATCGGGATGGATCTTCAGGGGCAGGAGCTTAATGTGGAAGGCGATATCGATCCTCTTTGCCACGACCTTTTTAATTTCTTCATGGAGTTTGGCGCAGTAAGGACATTCAGGGTCGGTGAAGACAATGACTTTCCTGGTTGCGGCATTACTGCCCATCACAAGGGTGTCTTTGACCGGTATGCGCTCTGGATTGATCCTTCTGTCCTTGTTGAGTTCGTCGAGGCTCTCTTTAGTCTTGTTGAGGGCCGCGTTGACCTCCAGAATGAAGGCTCCCACTACCATGTATTTTCTCGAAAAGTCTACATAGAGCAGGCCGCGTGTTCCTTTATCCTCAATGGCGACCTCCCATAGTCCCTTAATCGGACTCATCTGTATCTTCAGTATCTTTGCGTCACTCAACTTGACCTTCTCCAGGACCAGCTTCACCTCGGAGTCGCTCAGGCTGTGGCATTTCTGGCAGTTCTCTTGCATCCGCTGAAAGCCTGGCAGTTCCCCGCCGGATGCAGCATAAAGAGGATTGGCAGGGCGATCCCGCAGAATACTATCAGAAAGCACCTTGTTCTTTTCGGTTCCAAAGACTGCATCTCTCTCGCAAGATTAAAACTGTTTAATATACCATGAAGGGCTATCTCTTCACCCTAAGAACGCCTTCGGTCTGGGCTATCTTCTGGATGAGGCCAGCAAGCTGCGCCTTGTCTCTCACTTCAAGGTTGAAGTTTATATGCGCTCTTTTGTCCTGGGTGGTATTCGCCTCGAAGTAGCTTATGTTGACATTCACCGATGAGATCAGGGCGCTAAGATCCGCAATTATCCCAGGCCTGTCCACCGTCTCGACGACGAGTCGCGCGGTTGTGGTCGTTTCGTTCGCAGGTTTCCAGTCGACGTCGACGATGCGAGCGTCGTCAATGGCAAGCATTTCGAGATTGGGACAATCTCTCCTGTGGATCGTTACGCCCCTTCCCCTCGTGACAAACCCGACTAGCGAATCTCCGGGTATGGGGAAACAGCATTTTGCAGTATGATATAAAATTTGGTCGATGCCCTTTATGCTGATGCCCTTTTGTTCCCTGTGCGGCCTCATTTCCCTGTGGATGAACTCGTCGGGGGTCTTTTCTGGCAGGAACCTGTTGATTACCTGGTGCGGTGAAACCTTGCCGTACCCTATGGACACGAGAAGGTCGTCAAAGGACTGCATACTGAATTCCTTTGCTAGTGAGTGCATCTCATCCGTCTTGAGGATGGCTGGTTTGAGATGGTGTCTCCTGACCTCGACCTCGAGGAGCTTGAGGCCCAGCTCGATGCTCTGCTTTCGTTCTTCCGACTTAATCCACTGTTTTATCCTATTCTTTGCCCGCTGGGTGACGACAAACTTCAGCCAGTCCCTGCTCGGTCCGTGAGTGGGAGAGGTGATGATCTCCACGGTGTCCCCATTTCGCAACTGATATCTCAGCGGAACGATCCTTCCGTTTACCTTCGCCCCTACGCATTTATGTCCTACCTGTGAGTGAATACCATATGCGAAATCCACCGGGGTGGAGCCCACCGGGAGCTCTTTGATCTCGCCCGTAGGAGTGAAGACGTACACCACTTCGGGCATGACCTCTCCCTTCACTTCCTCTAGGAATTCCCTTGCATCCCTGAGCTCCTTCTGGGACTGCACAAGCTCTCTAAGCCAGGCGATATACCTGCTGTCCTTGTCCTCGATAGCATCTTTTTCCTTGTATCTCCAGTGGGAGGCTATGCCTTCCTCGGCGATCCTATGCATCTCTTCCGTCCTTATCTGGAACTCTACCCTCTCCCCCTTGGGTCCAATCACGGATGTGTGCAATGACTGGTACATGTTGGACTTGGGCATCGCTATATAGTCTTTGAACCTGCCGGGAATCGGTGTCCAGAGGGAGTGGATGATCCCCATAATGGTATAGCAATTCGCGTTTGTGTCGGTTATGATCCTCAGCCCCAGCACGTCATTCACTTGGTCGAAGGTGATCCTCTGCCTCTGCATTTTCTGATAGATTCCGTAGTAGTGCTTCACTCTTCCCGAGACCCGGGCGTGTAGCCCTTCTTCATTCAGCTTCTCTTCTATTGTCTGTGCGACCTCTCTGAGGTATCCCTCCTGCTCTTCTTTTCTTTTGGCCACTTTCTTCACCAGCTCGTCATAGAGCTCCGGCATCAACACCCTGAAGCTCATGTCCTCGAACTCTATCTTCAGCCATCCGATGCCGAGCCTGTTTGCGAGCGGCGCGTATATCTCGAGGGTCTCGGTGGCGATGCGGCGCTGTTTACTTTCAGGCAGGAACTGGAGGGTCCTCATATTGTGAAGTCTGTCTGCGAATTTAATGACGATGACCCTTATGTCCTCCGACATTGCAAGGAGCATCTTCCTGAAGTTCTCTGCCTGGGCCTCTTCCTTTGTCTTGAACTCTATCTTGCTCAGTTTTGTGAGGGACTCCACGAGGAAGGCGATCTCGTCTCCGAAGATCTCCTTGATGTCAATGGGAGTTGTGCCGGTGTCCTCGATGGTGTCATGGAGTAGACCGGCAGCGACGGTGGCAACATCAACTTTCATCGCGGTCAGGATATCAGCCACAGAGAGTGGATGATTGATGTAGGGGGTGCCTTCAATCCTTCTCTGGCTGCAATGGGCCTCTCTCGAAAAGACATATGCCTTTCTCAGGAGCTCCACGTTAGCGTCGGGATTATAGGAGAGTACCTTCGCAATGAGAGAATCGATGGTTACCTCTTCCTCAGGCATCTCATATTATACAATATTTTTTTCACCGAGAAGCTCCATACTCTGTTTATACTGTTTTTGCCGATGGCACTTCATAAAGCTCCTTTCAAGACCTATGTGAAGATACATATGCTAATACTAATTACAGTAGAGGCAAGGCAGTATGCATTCTCCGAACAGGAGAATGCCCTTTTTGGGACGATGGAGGCGTTCAACAAGGTTTGCGACCAGGCTCAGGTATTATATGGGCGGATAAGGTGTTCGGGGAATGGTCTCTGCAGAAGAACTATGACTTGGCTCTTGAAGAACGCTTTGGCCTTTGCGCCTAGCTTGGTGTCAGGGCAATCGGCAAAGTCCGCGATTCCTACCGGACCTATAGGAAAACCCTCCACTGCTTCAGGGAGACCTTTGCTGTATTTTATGACCGGCGCGGCGCGCAGTGTCTCCTTCATGGTAGCAGTACTGTAAGCCTGCTGGCGTGAGATGGGTGACTTGTGATGCCCTTTCTCTTTGGCTCCCATTTCAGCTTGGCCTCTGACCAAGCTAGGGCCAGCCTGATCTTCTCTAAAGCACGGTAGAGTTTTTTCTCTGTTTCGCTGTGGAAGTCCCTGAAAGAGACGATATAGAGTTTCAGGGAACTCTTGGCGCGGACTCGAGACTCGAGTATAGGGAACCTTGTAATAACCGCTGAAGGATCTTTTCCGGGGAGGCTTTGGCCTGTGTGAAGGAAAGGATAATCAGGTTCATCGGACAACTGAGACAGCTTATGGGATATGAGGCAAGACGTGCTGGAGTACTGGTGGCCTTTGTGGACCCCTGGAATACCTCCAGTATCTGTTATGTTTGCGGCAATGTTTCGAAGTCCGGTCGAGAGACCCAATCCACGTTTCCCTGTGTTATATGTGGCACTAATATGAACGCCGACATTAATGCAGCGATACACCGCTTAGATTGCTGCTGTCAACCGGACTATCGCAGTCCATGTCTCTGCTCTACCTCCTCTCTCTCTTGGAACTGTAAACCAAGGACTTTAGCGCGAACTTGTTGACTCTCGCTCATTGGTGTTTGCCGACCTCACGGAAGTGGTTTTCCTGCAGATGCCACTCGGGAACTGAGAGGAATGCGGTTATCGTGACTTGATCTGATCCTCTAAATGGGCGTCTGTGTTCTAAGGAAAGCCGGTGATCGGTTCAGGGAAAGATTTGCATCTTTGCATCCAGTATGACTGCTCCGTCTTCGTAAAGCGTTAGGGGATTCAGATCTATCTCTCTCACCACGCCCAAAGCCATGATCTCTGAAACGCTCATGATGATACTCAGCAGTAGGGCCTTATCTACAGGCGGCCTTCCTCTGCACCCTTCCAAGAGTCTGTATGCCCTGACCTGCTTTATGAGCCATAGAGCGTCCTCCGATGCAAGGGGCGCAAGTGCAAAAGCGATATCCTTAAAGAGTTCCACAAATATCCCTCCGAGGCCGAACATCACCACGGGGCCGAACTGGTTATCAATCACCCCACCGACGATAACCTCCAGGCCCTCCGGTGCCATCTCTTCGACAAGCACTCCTTCCGCTTCTGCAATGCCTGAAAGGTCCCGCACTGCCCGTTCCAGTTCTTCTTCATTCCTCAGCCTGCCCCTGACTCCGCCTATGTTGCTTTTCGATGTGATCTTGGAAGAAGAGACCTTTGCGATCATGGGATATGACAGGTCGAGAGGTTTAGGAAGAGTCTCACCTGTCCTGATAAAAATCCCCTTTGGCACGTCAAACCCTATTTCCCTGAACAGGCCTTTAACATCGTGTTCGAGGAAGACCGTTCGGCCCCTGTCACTTTCAATGAGTTCCCTGACGGCCTGAGCCTCATTCATGGAGTAAGTATACCACGCACCAGTGCACTCTAAAAGGAGAGGGAAATGTGATACCATCTTGGTAGGCATTGTATGTAGGACGGAAGATTCGACGCCCAGGTAAACTTCAATGAGGGAAGAGATTGAAAGGACAATACACTTTCTAAGACGAAGTTTACTCCTGAGATAATCGGGGTTGGCCTGTTGCCGGAAGGACACGGAGATGTTTCGAGACAGAAGAGACGCAGGGAATCAGCTTGCGAAGAGGTTGAGGCAGTACAAGGGTGTTAAAAACGTGCTCGTTCTTGCCCTTCCAAGAGGAGGCGTGATTACGGGGTATGAAATAGCACGTAGTCTCGGGCTGCCCCTTGATGTCCTCATCGTGCGGAAGATCGGTGCGCCCTTGCAGCCAGAGCTTGCAGCAGGTGCGGTCTCTGAGAAGGGGACAATCATCCTTAACCGGAATATCATCTCCGCTCTGGACATCCCGGATGACTTTATTCATGACGAGGTATTGAAGCAGAAAGAAGAGATCAGACGCAGGGTAGAACTTTACCGTAAAGGTAAGGCTGCTATGTTAAAAGCGAAGACCGTTATCTTGGTGGACGATGGGGTAGCCACAGGCGCGACGGTAGGGGCCGCTATAGCGGCCTTGAAGGAGGAGAAGATATTCAAACTAGTGGCCGCGATACCTGTGGCGCCCCCTGAAACAATCCTTGAACTCAGGAAGATTGCCGATGAGGTCATCTGTCTCGAAACTCCACATGATTTTACGGCAGTGGGCAATTACTATTGCGATTTCAATCAGGTTTCTGACGAGGAGGTGGTGAAACTTCTTAACGTATTAGCCTCTGGGAAAGAAGACGAAAAGAAAGGTGAAATGCGCCTTACCTGAGTCCTACCCGGAAGCGATAGTCCTGGAAAAGGAAGATAACCCCGTCAGAGGTAATTTCGTCCACCTTTACCCCGGCATTCAGGTGTTCACCTTCCCGCAGAATTTGACCATTTATCCTTACCATCCGTGAAGCGCTATCAGCTGAGTAGAGATGGGTCGAAATGGAAAAATCGGGCAGGCTCTCCTGCACAGAGGCAGGGAGCTCCTTTAGACTGTAGAGCTTGTTTTTTATCGGTGCTTCGCTGTATGCGACGGATTGGGGCTCGACCGGGGCTTGGCTGACGACTGTTTGCTGAGGCAATGCGGGCGTTTTCTCCCGAGTTGCCCGGGCGGTTGCCTGAGCAGACGGTCCGCCGTGCGCACCCTTCCCCTGCCCATCAACAGTATTTGGGGATTGGTTCTGCTGCGCTGTCCGGATCAGGGCCTGCCTATTGGAAGTCGCCGCGGTTTGAGGGGCAGGTTCTTTTTCAGCAGGAGGAATGCTGGAATCTGCAGCCCCCTTAGCGGGTGCTGGCACTTCCATTCGAGAAAGGGCAACGGCTGTGTCCTCTGCCGATACCTGCGACTTAGGCCGGATCTTAAGCGGGGCAACTGATTGTGAAACCGACTGAGGCTTCCTCGGGCTCACCACAAGCCACCCAACCAGCACGCCTGCATTCACGAGCAATGCGACAAGGACCAGGTATAGTACCAAACGGTGCTGCCTTGTCTTCAGTGCATGGGTATACTGGAGGGTATGTATGTCCGGCACATTACCGCGTTGCCGCTCCTTTTCAGACTTCTTCAAGGCATCGAGGATATAGGACATCCTATTTGCCCACTTTCCCGCTTGTCAGCATAGGCTCGTCACTGCCCGCTGCGTTGTTAAGAAGGATAACCGTCTGAGGTCCCACTATACCATCAGGGACCAGTCCGCTTGCAAGCTGGAACTGCTTCACCTGTTTGGCCAATGATTCGTCGTATGAAGATTTTGTTTTCGACTGCGTAGTCCTCCTCTGAATGATGGCGAGCTGGGTATCGAGCCATTGGACCCCTGCGCCTCTGTTGCCCGGTTTGAGATCGCTAACATATTTCCGGGGCATCCTCCACAGCAATGTGCACTCACCAAACCATCGGGCATCTATCTCCTTTAAAGGGATTTTTTTTGTTTCAGTCCCCATTACAAAAGTGGCCGTATCTCCATCGACGGCCGTCAGAGCGGCATAGAATTCTTTGCCGCTCTCATCAAAGAGTTTGAGCACTGCAGGCCTGTTCAGTTGGATAAGGTTCTTCAGGCTGGTTCGGGTATCGAGACATCCAAGGCCGTTGGTCTTGGCCTGCTGGCAATATGCACTTCCCTGACCCTGGTAGGAAAGGGCCCATTCCCTGAATATAGCCTGATAAGCCATGTCCTTGCTTTGTTCCATGGGCATACCGGATGGCCACTCCAATCGGTCAGTCTTTGGGGGCTCTGGTGCTACCACCGCATTGTTCTGAGGTTGCACCGGCGTCGCGGGGACAGCGGGGGGTTTCTGATTATAGATGCTTCCTGATAAGGCAGCCAAAGATATGACGACCAAAATACCAGCCAATGCCCACCTCAGGATTCTCGGTTTTCTCAGACTCCCGGCTTCTCCAAACACTTCTTTTGCGGCCTTGGTCAAGGTTTTCTTGTCGACCCTTTCCTTACCCTGAACGTATGCTCCCAGTAAAGCCCTGTCACATACTACGTTAATTAGCCTGGGTATTCCGCCACTCAACCGGAACAGTTTGTCCATGATCGAAGGCATAAACAATCTTGTATGCACACCAGCCACAGCCAAACGGTGGGTTACGTATTCAGAAACCTCTTCCCGCGATAACGGACCGAGGTGGTAACGCGCAGTGATCCGCTGCGCCAGCTGACTCATTCCAGGCTGCGCCAGCTTGTTCTGGAGTTCGGGCTGGCCCACCATCACGATCTGAAGAAGTTTACGCCGGTTCGTTTCAAGATTGGTGAGTAACCGGAGCTGCTCAAGAACATCTGGAGAGAGGTTCTGGGCCTCTTCAATGATGAGCACGGTCTTACGATCCCTGGCATTGGCATCCAAGAGGTACGTATTAATGCGGTCCACGAAACCCTTGATACTGGTCTTGCCATCCGGATACCGTATGCGAAGGTCATCGCAAATTGCGGCGAGCAACTCCTCAACGGACAACTTTGGATTCAGGATGAACGCGACATCTGTATTCCCCGGCAGTTGCTCCAGAAGGCAGCGACAGACTGTGGTCTTTCCCGTCCCGACTTCACCGGTAAGGAGAACAAAGCCGCCGTCGCTGCTGATCCCGTACATAAGATGCGCCAGTGCTTCCCTGTGCTTATGGCTCATGTAGAGGTAGCGAGGATCAGGAGCGATGGAAAACGGCAGTTCTTTCAGGCCAAAGTATTCCTTATACATAGACAAGCCCACTTCAAATGCTATGTAAAATACTAATACAACAGCCGGGGAAAATACAATTCTTATTTCGTCGTGGAAAAAGGGGCGGGACCATTAAGGCCCGGTAAGGACGATCAGGCTTCACTTGTCCCTAATATATTCATAAACATTCAGATAATGCTGGCCCGGGTGGTTCCATGAATAATCGTACTCCATGCCCTGAGTTATCAATGCCCTTAACAGATGTGGATACGAATACCATTTGCCGATAGCCCGTCGCATCGCCGATTCAAGTCCTTTGTAGTTGTAATGGTGGAAGACATACCCGTTGCGTTCGTGGTATGGTTTGTCCGAATAATCCGCATCGAAGACCGTATCGATCAGCCCGCCGGTGGCCCTCACAATGGGAACGGACCCGTATTTCAGAGCGATCATTTGGGTCAGTCCGCACGGCTCAAAGAGGCTGGGTACGAGCACCATGTCCGAGCCAGCATAAATAAGGTGTGAAAGTTCCTCGTCATATCCTATCTCAATGTGACAGTCAGGGTTCTCATTCAGGTGGTTTTTGAGTTGCCAGAAATAGTTGTTGATCCCGTGCTCGGGCGCGAATCCGAGGAGAACGAACTGGCAGCCGTTTGCAAGGGAATAGAAGATACCGTCTCTGATAAGATCGACGCCTTTCTGGTGATCCAGCCTTCCGACATATGCGACAAGCGGTTTGAATTCCTGCCGCAGGAGAAGCCTGTGGCGCAGGGCCTCCTTGTTTTTGTATTTGGCGTCGATAGTGCCGATACTATAACGGTACGGGATGTATCTGTCGACTGCTGGGTTCCACACGTCGTAATCAACACCGTTCAATATCCCTCCCACCTTCTGTGCGTGGACGTGAAGCGTATGTCCAAGGCCGTAAGACAGATCAGTATTCATTATTTCCCAAGCATAGGTGGGGGACACTGTCGTTACGAAATTGGAGTACACGATTCCAGCTTTCATCAGGTTAATTGCAGAACGATTGAAACTGTCCTGCATACGGTCCCGGTGAAAGTAGTATTCCGGCCTGTTCAGTCCCGAGGCGCGCAGGATAAACTCTCCAGTCACTCCTTGATGTTTCAGGTTGTGAAGGGTGTAGCATATGCGGGTATGGGTCATTCCGAGATGTTTATAAATATCGAAGAGGAGCACCGGGAGTATACCTGTCTGCCAGTCGTGGCAGTGGATGACATCGGGATGCTTGTTGGTCTTCAGCATGAACTCCAGGGCCGCCCTGCAAAATAACGTAAACCTTTCCGGATCATCGTTATGGCCGTAGTAAATGCCACGGTTAAAAAAGTTCCTGTCCGAATGAGGTTCGATGAAGAAGCATTTCCTACCGTGGATGAATCCAAAAAACACAGAGCAATGGACGTGGTAATCATAGAATGGCACCCAGAGGTCCCTATAGACTTCTCGGATACCATAAATGTGGTCGTAACGCATGCAGTCGTACTTGGGGAGGATGATCTCCACCGCGTTGCCACGTATTTCGAGCTCATGGGAGAGGCCGTACACTACGTCTGCAAGCCCACCTACTTTTGCCGCGGGTGCGCACTCGGATGCTACGATGACGATAAACATCGGATGATACTCACCTGCGTTCCGCTGCTTTTTTCAGTTCTTTCAGGAATGCGACAGTAAGTCTTCGCAGCCTCGATTCTGGGAAAAGAAAACTCAGTGCCCTTACAGGTAGACCCCTGAAAACTTCTCTGCTAGTCAACAGTGTCCTTTCGTGCACTTCTTCGAAAGCGAATTCGTGGCGCGCAAAGATACCATATACCCCGCTGGCCCATACGACCTTCTTGATGGGGACGACTTCTTCGATGTTGGGTTCGAAATACACAGGAAAAGTGAATGGGTAGATACAGAACCTGACTTTCCCCCCTTCCGTCAGTATTTCGGTCTTGCCAGGAGAGACGTTCCTGAGTATGGTATTCCAGTCTTTCCAGCGAGTAATATCGGTGAAGGTCTGCCATGCTCTTTTCAGCGGAGCATGGATCATAATGGATTCTTCGATGATCATCATTCAGTAAGATACACCTTTTGTTCTCCATCGTCAAACCTGCTTAACATCCTAAGCTCGTCCGAGAGGGATTGCCGCATTGAACAAAATATCGGAAGAAGTAGACTGTAATCTGGAATGGCATAATGACCTGAGCCACATTTGCGCGGCATCGCGGACAAAAGCATTTTGCGCGTGCCCAGCGCTGTTCTAGTAGGTGAAGCCAAGTTAGGACAGAAGCGCTTTGAGGCCTTTCACCGCCCTTTCCGGGGAAGGATAGACAGGAATCCTAGCCTTTTCGAGAAGCGCGATAATCCGTCCGGAGATTCCATCTGAGGGGATATGAGAGACCAGTGGCTTGTTGAACTTTTCCCTGAAGCCTTTGAGAAGCTCGGCGAGCTTGTGCGTGATGCCGGGGATGTTGGGAAGGGCTATGATAACAAACCCGTCATATTCGTCTTTTAGCTCGTTGAGCACCGTAAGGTAATCATCGTCCTTTACCTGCGCGGTCAGGTCGACGGGATTGTTGAGCACATAGAAATTCGGAAAAACCCCCTTTAAGGTGGTCAGCTTATATTGTGGAACCCTCACCACTTCCAATCCCTGTCTCATGCATTCATCGGTCGCGAGCACACCGGAACCGCCGCCGTTAGTGATGATACAGACACGGTTAGCGGTCTTTCTTCCGGAATTGGGCTTCACCGGTCTCTGATACGAAAGTGCCTTCGAGGCATCCATTAGTTCGTCAAAATCTTGTGCTTCGCGGATCCCGAACTGTTTCAGGACAGAGGCGAAGACCTCATATTTACCCGCTAGCCTGCCGGTGTGGGAAAAGGCGGCTGCCGAACTGCTGGCTCCCTTGCCTGATTTCAGGACAATGAGGGACTTGCTCTCGGACAGAGCCCGTGCTTTATCGATGAATTTCCTTCCGTCGCCCAAAGACTCTACATAGGAGACCACGACATCGGTTTCTCTGTCTTCCACAAGATATTCGAAAAGATCGGACTCGTCGATATCGATGGCATTGCCATACCCCACTGCTTTGGATATCCCTGTGTTGGATGCCTTTATTGCTTCAAAAAGGGACACCATGATTGCGCCGCTCTGGGACAGGATCGCGACATTGCCCTTCCTCGGCCTTTTCATTCGTTCGCGGGCGATGAATAGCGTATCGAACTTCCTTATGGGATTGAAGACCCCCATGCAGTTTGGACCCAGCAGTCGCATACCGAGTCTTGCCCCTGTCTTTTTCACCTCATCCTGCAGACCACTTTCCCCCACTTCTGCAAACCCGGAACTGACAACGATGGCTCCCTTCACCTTTCCTTCGAGTTCGTTAAGTATCGTCGGCACCTCGACAGCGGGACGCATAATGATTGCTAGATCAGCGGGACTCTGGATACCCTGAATTGTGCGGTACGCCTTGATCCCCATGAGTTCGTCATATTTAGGGTTTACCGGATAAACTGGCCGTCCATAGTTAAGGAGGTTCTGGAGGACGACCCCGCCCAACTTGATCTCCGTATGGGCTGCACCAATAAGTATTAACGATTTCGGGTTGAAAAGGAAATCGAGACTCATGCACTCTCGATGAACAACAGGGCAGGATCTTCGATGTACTGGATAACCTTCATGAGAAACCTCGACGAATAGACCCCGTCGGTCACCCTGTGATCAAAGGTGAGAGAGAGAGGTAGTATCTTCCTTACGGTAATCTTTCCGTCTATCACCCATGGTTTTTCGGCTATCCTTCCCGTGCCCAGTATGGCCACATCGGGAAAATTGATGATCGGTGTTGCAAAGATTCCTCCGAAATGTCCGTAGTTTGTGATGGTGAAAGTGCTTCCCTTCATCTCTTCCAGCTTTATTTTCCTGTCCCTGGCTTTCTGACTCAATTCCTGGAGTTCTGCTGCAAGTTCATGGATCGTCTTCTTCACAGCGTCCCGTATCACGGGGACCATAAGCCCTTCAGGGGTGTCTACTGCGACCCCGATGCTGAAGTACTTTTTGATTACAATCTCTTCGCGCTCTTCGTCGAGGGATGCATTGAGCATCGGATATTCCGTAAGAGCATGGTATACGGCCTTGATGAAAAAGGGCAGGAAGGTGAGGTGAAGCCCTTTTTCGAGGAGCGGTTTTTTCTCTCTTTCCCTGAGGTTCCACAAGTCGGTGATGTCCGCCTCTTCCATTCCCGTGACAAAGGCGGTCGTTTTCTGTGACAGCGACATGTTCTTTGCGATTGTTCTTCTCAATCCTCTGAAAGGTATTCGCTCGACCGAACCATACTGATCTTCAAATGTCTTCTCCTTGCCAGATGCTTTAGAGACGTCCTCTTTTGTTATGCTTCCGCCAGGTCCGGAGCCTCTTATTGCCTTAAGGTCTACACCGAGCTCTTTTGCGAATGCCCTCACCGCAGGAGTGGCGAGGACCTCTTCTTCCTCGGGCAGGATGCCGACTACGGAGAAGGATTTCGGCCTCTCCACAGCTTCTTCTGCTTTAAGCGGTTCTTCCTTTTTAGAGACCTCTCCTTGGAGAGCGATTGTCATAAGGACTTCGCCTACCTTCACGATATCGCCCACGTCTTTGTTGATAGTCAGAACTGTTCCC
>CAZNTS010000298.1:0-3341 GCA_964576045.1 uncultured Nitrospiraceae bacterium
TTCAGTTTCTATCCTACCAAAGTGATGACCTCCGCAGAAGGCGGTATGATAGTAACCAGTGACGACAAGGTAGCTGAAGAAGCCAAAATATATCGCGACCAGGGTAAGGCGAGTTTCACCCAGAACGCCCATGTCCGGATGGGCTACAACTGGCGTATGTCGGAACCCCATGCCATCATAGGCCTGAAGCACCTGGAGCGGCTTCCTGCCATGATCTCGGATCGCCAAGGTATAGCTTCTATTTACGATAAAGGACTAAAAGACTTTCGGAACCTATCTTCGCTGAAAGTGCCGACGGGAGGGACATGCAATTACTATAAGTATATAGCTGTCCCGCGTGCAAAAGGGGACAGGAAGGCGCTGAAGACGCTCCTGCGTGATCGCTACGGGGTTTCCCTTTCCGGCGAAGTATATGAAGAACCCCTTCACCGACAACCGGTGTTCAGGATTTACGCATCGTATTCCCTCACGGTCGCCGATGATTATTGCAGCCGGCACATCTGTCTGCCGGTTTTTTCCGGAATGAAAGAGGACGAGGCACGCTGGGTGCTCTCTTCACTCAAAGAAGTCATAGGATAAAGGAGTAAGTTATGGCAAAAGTTATTGTGACAGGTGGGAGCGGTTTCATCGGATCCCACGTGGTGGACGCCCTCATGGATGTAGGACATCAGGTCACGGTGATAGACCACCGCACCCGTCCACATCGTCAAGATGTTGGTTTCGAAGACATTGACCTGATGGATATGTCATCAGTCCTGGCTGCTACTAAAGAAGCCGAGCATATCTTCCATCTTGCCGCAGTATCGAACGTAAATTATGCATACAAATACCCCGTATACACTACTGCACTCAACATACTCGGCACAACCCATGTGTTGGAGGCCGCACGGATTAACGGAGTCCGCCGCGTTTATTTGGCATCCACGGTCTGGGTATATAACGGAACCCCCAACGGAGAGCCTCTCGATGAATCCGTTCCTTTCTATCTGAACGGCGCCGGCCACATCTATACCTCTTCCAAAATGGCGTGTGAGATGATCTGCCACAACTACCATCAGCTGTACAATGTCCCTTTCACGGTCCTCCGCCTTGGCATACCCTATGGGCCCCGCATGAGGGAAGAGTTGCTTATCCCCATCTTTATCAAGAAGGCTCTCGCAGGCGAACCTCTCACCGTTGCCGGAAAAGGGGCCCAGTTCAGAAAGTTCGTGTATGTGCGCGATCTTGCTGAGGGTCACGTGCTTGCGATGAAAGAGGAAGCGGCAAATCAGACTTATAATCTTGAAGGGTCGCGAAAAGTAACGGTCCTTGAAGTGGCTGAAGGTATCAAGGCGGCCATAGGAGAACAGGTTAAGATCCAATTTGTCCCTGAGCGCCCTGGCGACTTCGGTGGCAAAGAGGTCACCGCGCAAAAGGCCTTGCAAGACCTAGGCTGGAAGCCCAAAGTGGACTTCGAGGACGGACTGCGAAGAACCGTGGAATGGTTCCTACGGAAATGGGGGAAATGATCAGCTCTTGGCATTGTGCGAAATAGGCTTTCCATGCAATCCGGGCACTACCGCAGAAGGGAAGTCTGCCATGTGGGCCTGCACAGCGTATGCAATGTCCTTATTGGTCTTCTTTGATTTCATTATCGTAACAAAAAGGACTATGGGTAGAAGCGCTATAAAGACCCCCGTCCATCCGAGCTGATAGTCGCCTATAGCAAAGGTAACGCAGATGTTGAAGATCAGAACACTGATATAAAGGGCGGGCCCGACAATGAATCTCCACGGATAGAAATATCCCGTGTAATCTTTAGCACTTTTCTTGTCGAGATATGAATCGATCCATTGGAGTGTATATATCATCAGAAATCCGACCACAAGCCATCCACCAAAATTTGAAATAGGGACACCGAAGTAAGCGCCTCTCTCAGGGTATCCGTATATTTGTCCCAGAAACCACTTGCTACCCTGCAGCGCAACGGGATCAATTATGATATCCAGATATACAAAGAAGATCGCCCCAAGGGCCCTTGCATAGAACGAACTCCTGATCTTGCGGGTTTCGAGTGGATAGGGCACTCTTCCATTCATATGGATAGGGGAAGCCATCATAAGCGCCAAGGAATAACTGGCATAAGCCAGGAACACATAGCTTAGCGAGTCCATAAACGGTACTCCCAAAACCCATATCTCTTTTCCTCTTGTCTGCTCTATATAGAAATAGTGTCCATATGGGATTCCGCTATGGATCGAACAGAGTTCAGAGAGCCAGGCGATCACGTATCCGATGATGACGAAAAATACAGCCCTCTTCACCCCCAAGTGCAATGAGCAGCCTAAAAAGTAGATCAGGAGGAAAACGAACACGTACGGTCTAAGCAGAAAAGTATAGAGAAGGAGGGAAAACGACTCCATCAGGTCTTCTTCATGTTCCAGATCACGAGCCTGATGAGGTCCAGGGGGTCAGAGAAAGCTTCCCTCATAGCCGTCGCCTCAAATCCGCTGTGGACCATGCAGTTCCTGCATCTAGGGTCTTCTCCTTTTTCATACCTTTCCCAACGAGTCTCTTCCATCATCTCTCCGAAAGAAGCGTAGTAGGTATCGGTAATCAGATAACATGGAGATTTCCACCCAAGGGGGTTCCGTGTGGGATTACCACATGGAGTACAACGCATTTCTCTTGTGCCCTTCAGAAAGTCCATGTACAGTGGTGAACTGATCAGGGGGTATCTGTCGAAAAATCCAGCCATCTCGCTGAATTTTTTCTGTATCTCGTTCCTCCCGAGGAAAATGCTCTCTTCCACGCTTTCATAACTGAAAGCGGGAGCAACCAGTATACCGTCCACATGGAGACCCTTCAGCAGCTCAAACAGCTTCTCCAGTTCCCCAATGTCCGAATTCTTGTATACTGAAGTGTTTGTACTGACTCTAAAACCCCTTTCCTTAGCCTCTCTTATTGCCTCTATGGCCTTCCTGAACGTACCGGTCTGTCTGGTGATACGATCGTGGCTTTCTTCCATCCCGTCCAGGTGAAAATTCAGAGTAAGTCTCGTATGGGGCTTAAAATCCCTTATAAATGTTCCTGTAAGGAGTCCGTTGCTGCATAGATAAACATGCCGTTTCATTTTGAGAAGCCCTGCGACAAGAGGCTTCAGACCTGGATACAGGAGCGGTTCGCCTCCGGTGACAGTCACCACCGGTGCATCCGACTCCACCGCGGCTTTGAGGCATTGCTCAATAGACAGGTCTTCTGTTTGTTCCCTGCTGTGCAGTCGGATCCTGTCACAACCCGCGCATGCAAGATTGCAGCGGTGAGTTGGTTCAAGCATAAGAACGAGGGGGAACCTCTTTCGT
>CAZNTS010000299.1:0-4622 GCA_964576045.1 uncultured Nitrospiraceae bacterium
CAATTTTGAGATAGGTTCTAGTAAAAAAAGGGCAGGTCGTTGCAGGTACAAGGGCTATCCAGTTGATTGTCAAGAAAGATGTTTTACAGGCAGCAGTGAGAATCGGAGAGCAGGCCGGGAAAATCATACAGGTAAAAAAGATCAGGAAGCCGAAGGCAGGCGTTGTCATCACTGGAAATGAAGTCTATTACGGCGGGATTAATGATGCCTTTGCCCCGATCATAGAGAACAAGATAGAGGCAATAGGCGGCCAGATTATTGGCATCTACTAGGCGCCTGATGATGAAACATCTATCGAAGCGAGGCTAAGGGAATTGATGAATGCGGGAGCAGACCTGCTCGTAACAACGGGTGGCATGTCCGTCGATCCTGATGATGTGACACGGTTTGCGATAAAAAACATGGGAGCCACCGATATTACCTACGGCTCTGCAGTATTACCAGGTGCGATGTTTCTTGTGGCTTATATCAGAGGTGTGCCTGTTCTTGGAGTACCAGCGTGCGTCATATATGCAAATGTAACGATTTTTGACTTGGTCCTTCCTCGAGTTTTTACCGGGGAGAAGATCGGAAGAAGAGAGCTTGCTGAACTCGGTCACGGGGGGCTTTGTATGAAATGCGAGACCTGCCGGTATCCTATCTGCCCGTTTGGTAGATAGAAGCTCACGGAGTTTAGGGGCAAAAAGCAACTGCTTGAGCCAGAAATTGTTGCAATTTCGACTTGCCACAATTGGGGACTTGGAAGCTAGTCCGAACTCCGTAATTGTTGGCAAAGTGTTTCTTTCTGCTTATGACCTTGTCACGTTGCAACAAACTACGGCGTCGATAACAAGGAAGTCGGATTGACTTCCGAGAACCAAGAGATCTATTAGCATCTTTTGCACCGTCCTACACACCTCATTTTTGCGCTGTGGACCGACACCCGTATAGCGGGCACTGAGACTCCTGCCGTCATGACGATGTAACACTTGCTGGTAATAATCCTTCCTCGTGGCCGTATCCCATGCCGAGGCGTAAATCGAGCGCGCCGAAGCGGTTGGTGGTCACTCTTTTATTTCCAACCAGGAAGGTCTTTGCCATTAATACATCAGGCTGTCTAACACTATGGTCATCTATTCGATTGGATCAAGCTGAACATCCGTTTCTCCTCGTCGTATGAAAAGATCTCAGCATACCGCCCCCAGACGGTAACAGCCCGCAGTGTTTTGTCTGCATCACCGGAATGCAAATGGTCCTCGAGCTCGGACTCAAATCTCTCCCGGGGGGCAATGTTGCCTTCACGTTCATCAAGAACGTGCCGAATGTGAGCCGCTATAGGCACGAACCTAAGAAGGTGTTCTTTGAAAAGCCGTTTTCTTTCTTCTGTCCCACAGTGTGCAAACACATTGCCTGCTGAGGTTAACTTAATAGCGCCATCTTTGATCTCGGCAAACTCCAGGATATGGAGGGCCTCCGCGATCTCAAGCAGATATTTACTCAAATGGGAGTGCGAGCGAGCGATGACAGCCAACTCAGCCTTTCCTCCATAAGTCTGCGAGGCCAATGTCTCGATGAACCCGCTGATCAAATTGAGACCGACCTCTGGTAATGGCTGTGCTAATCCACCATGGATCTGGCTCCTGGCTTTTATTGATTCTATTGCCCGCGATGTTACTATCGAATAGATTTCATCAACTATATTTTGGAACTCGGAATCCAGCCTGTTACGAGGATGTTCCAGCGGAATGCAAATCTCTGTAGCAAGGCGCCCGGGATTCGTGGAGAGGATGAGTATCCGGTCGCACATCAGCACTGCTTCATCAATGTTATGTGTTACCAACAGCACTGATTTCGTCGGCAACTCACGCTCCACCCAAAGGTCTAGAAAGTCAGTCCGTAAAGTCTCGGCTATTAATATGTCCAAGGCGGAAAATGGCTCATCCATCAAAAGCACGGTGGGGTTAATCACAATTGCCCTCGCAAAACCGACACGTTGCCTCATACCCCCGGACAGCTCGCGCGGATATGCTGTTTGGAAACCGTCTAAACCGATCAGATCAATGGCGGACATCGCCCTGCGGTGAGCTTCGTCACGTGATAGCCCGAGAGCATCAAGGCCAAGCTCAACATTTTCTAAAACCGTAAGCCAGGGGAACAATGCGAACGTCTGAAACACCACAGCGATCCCTTCAGCCGGTCCTGTGAGTGGACTCCCGCCATACAGAACTTCTCCAGATGTCGGACTAACGAGCCCTGCACAGATGCGCAACAGGGTCGATTTTCCAGATCCTGAACGTCCGAGAAGCCCTAGTATCTCGCCCTCGCGTAACGATATGTTAATATCGGCGAGCACAGGTAACCGGCCAAAGGCCTTGCAGACTTTGCGCAGTTCAAGGACAGGAAGATTCGTTTGCGTTGTCACGTTTCGCTTTCTTCTAGTCGAGTCGAGTCCGACGTTCAGCAAACCTGTAAAGTGGTCGCCAAATCAGCCTGTTCATTGAAATGACAAACACCGACATGACCGCTATGCCTAGTCCAATTCGGGAATAATCGCCAACCTCGGTCATTTGAGCAATATAAGCGCCAAGTCCTCCTCCGTTCAGCTTCGTAGACCCCCAGCTGACCACTTCCGAAACGATGCTGGCATTCCAGGCACCACCAGCGGCCGTGATGGCCCCGGTCACATAATAAGGGAATATTCCTGGAAGCATCACTTGTCTCCACCAACGCCATTTTTTAATGCGAAAGCTGGCAGCCGTTTCTCTCAAATCGCTCGGGAAGGCACTTGCACCTGCAATTACATTGAAAAGAATATACCACTGCGTGCCAAGAATCATCAGCGGACTCAGCCAGATTGTGGGAGCAAGTGTGAACCGGACGATTAAAAAGGTGGCGATCGGAAACAGAAGGTTGGCTGGAAAGGCAGCCAGAAACTGAGCGACCGGTTGAACCTTTTCAGCAAGTTTGGGCCGCGAGCCAACCGCTACCCCAATCGGGACCCATGCTACTGTCGCAATGGCAATCAGACTGACGACACGGACTAGGGTCAGCACGCCATTGCCGATAACCGTTGTGACATCACTCCAGGATAGTTGAAGAGCAGTTACTTTCGCAAGCTTCCAGCCGGCATAAGTGACACCAGAGGCGAGTAGGGCCAACCAGGCGAAATCGCCGACACATCGGGGCAACACAATGAAGTGCCGCAGTCTAATCCTTGGTCGCAAGGCAAAACGATAGCGAATGACAGTCTGCAAACCTCTTGTGACTGGCGTACTCACAAATTTTAGCAGCCTCGCCTGTCGGAACAGGTCAAGCGCCCAACTTCTAGGCACCACCTGAGCGGCTGTCATTTCGAACCGGAACCTGTCAGCCCACGCCACAAGTGGACGGAAAAGGAGTTGGTCATAGAGTAGAATGGTAACGGTCATTGCCAGAATCGCCCATCCAACAGCAGCTAGATTTCGCTCTTGGATTGCCAGTGCGATATAAGACCCGATACCGGGCAGAGCGATCCGGACACTGCCAACAGAGATTGCTTCGGCGGCCACAACAAAAAACCACCCCCCTGACATCGACATCATCATATTCCATACGAGGCCGGGTACTGCAAATGGCGCCTCCAGCTTCCAAAACCGTTGCCAGGTCGATAATCTTAAACTTCGGCTCGCATCATCCAGGTCCCTGGGAATAGTCTTGAGCGACTGATAGAAGCTGAAAGTCATATTCCAGGCTTCACTTGTAAAGATGGCGAAGATGGCAGCAAGTTCGGGTCCGAGCGAACTACCAGGGAATAACGAGATGAAAAACACGACCGTAAAAGACAGATAGCCGAGTATCGGCACCGATTGAAGGACATCCAACAGTGGAATAAGCACGATCTCGAGTCGGCGGCTTTTAGCTGCGGGTATGGCATAGACAAACGTGAAGATCAGGGAGGCAACGAGTGCAACCAGCATACGCATCGTTGTCAGGAGTGCATAGACAGGCAGAGCCGAAGGTAAAAGAGAAATTTCAGGCTGGCGCGCGACGACGAAAGACGCCTTTATTTGGTGGACATAGGATCCGAGGACCACTATCACGGCGAGAACAAGAAGCATTGCAATGGCATCCCGCCAACTGGGGATCAGCTGGCGCCACTTTCCTCCAATCAGTACCTCTGCATGTTGTTCCATCGATAGCTACCGGTAAATCCGCCTTTTCAAATATTTTATCATGGTTTGATTGTCTTTTATAATTTGGTAGAGTGGTGCTGAAACATAGGACGGCAAGATGGATTTCGGGGCTGGGATGATGCATATAAATCGTATCTATTGGCTTTTCGCAGATTCTGCAAAAATATACTTCAGACTGTTTGAGCGCTCTCGCTTAAAACAGCATAAGATTGCCAACAGTCATCTGCTTACAGAAAGAGTGAGATCTGCTCACAAGAACACAGGCGACGTTAGATCGACCCCTGCGAATATGGACAAACACGAAGGGTCTCAGGGGTCGTGTTTGATTGTGGTCTAATCCTTTGCGAACTGCGGTTCGGCATGGATAATAACTCGATAAGCATTGGGTAGAGACTGATATATCACCCCCTCAAGGCGGCTCGTTATAGCATGAGCGTCTTCTAACAAGACTCCATCATCAAAGGAACAATG
>CAZNTS010000300.1:0-2735 GCA_964576045.1 uncultured Nitrospiraceae bacterium
TTATTTGTGGTGATGCCACCAAGGTCTTGGAGTCGGTGGCCACGGTCGGCACCCATGGGTTTGCCATTGACGAACAGCTTAACCTGAACTTTGTGCGGGATATTGCCCGGAAGCATAAAGTCGGCTTCGGTGGCAATCTCAAGCTGACCCTGGCGCTGTCCCTGGGGCTGCTTTCTCCCCGGGAAGATGCCATCGTCAGCTTGGCCGCGGGTGGCAGCATCGGCTATACCTTCGCACCTGGCTGAGACATGCCCTACGATGTTCCGGTGGAACATATGGATCAAGCGTATGAGGCCAAGGCGTGGTATGAAGAGTATTATGCCAAGTATCCTGCTTCCTGGTAAACAAGTACAGAAGGGAGAATAATATGGCCGAAGAAAAGATTCACATTGACGTGCTTACCCTGGACAGTGTGCAGTGCGCTGCCTGCGGGTACATGATGGAATCGATCGCCGCCCTTCCGTCTGATGTCCAGACTATGATCGAGTATTCGGAATGGTCCATCAAGAATAAGGAGGGCATTGGCAAGTTTTTGGAATTAAAAGGGAAGGTGTTGCCCACCATATGCATCGAAAGGGACCTGGTATTTCAGAGTATCATCCCCCAGTACGAGGAACTTATCGATGAAATGGCAAAGCGCGCCCCAACCCCGGCAATGGCTGAACGGATCAGGGCTTTGCGCGATAAGGGGTTTGAGTTCGATAAGATCCAGGAAAACCTCAAAAAGGCGGGAGCCGGCTTAAAGACCAAAGCGGATTAAACCTTCGGACTTGATGAGCTCTTGGGGGACGTGCTAACCCATGTCCCCCTGTCCTATTAAAGTGGATCAGCCGCTGGGCCGGTTTGGCCCTGACCAGGCCGGCAAGGCCCCGGAGAGATTGTTATGCCGTGCATCCACCTGGAGATCATCTACCAGGGTTCCCATTGCCCTGCCAGCTACTACATGGACAAGGCGGTCGAGGAGGTTCTGCCTTCATACGGCGAACGCGTCCGCTATACCAAAGTTGAATATCAGAAAAGCCAGGCTCATTCGCAGCGTTTCCTTGAACTCTCCATTTCTCTTTTCGGCGAAAAGGCCGTGCGCAGCTGCTGCAAGTTTGCCCCCATTCCTTCCCTCTTCATCAACGGCAAATTGATTTTTGATGTCATACCGGCAAGAGACGAACTGGAGATGGCCATTGAACTGGTTTTGGCGGAGGGAGCTTCGGAGGGATGAACCGCGCCAATGCCGGCGAAAAAGTCGCCCATATCGAGATTCCCTATGAAGGAGACCACTGCCTGCCCTGTGTCTACATGGTCGAAGCAGTGGAGGAAGCGGTTAAGAAATTCGGCGACCGGGTTCGCTGGGAAAGGGTGCATTTAAAGAGAAGAAACGGGGCCATGCGTTATGCCGAGCTGTCCGTAAAAAATCAGGGCGTGGCCCCTATTCCCTCCCTTTTTATTAATGAGAAACTGGTGTTTGAAATGATCCCTCCGGTGGAAGACCTGGAAGCATATTTGGAGGAAGTCTTGAAATAACCCGCCGACTCAAAGGCAGGTTCCGGGAAGCGGCGGTTTATTACCACAGGGATTACGCGGCGCCTGAGAAAGCCGGACCGGGACCGGGGAGCATGGAGAGTTTGAGTCCATGCGCACGAACCGCTCATCTCGAAGTGATCTATGAAGGAGATCACTCCCTGCCCTGTGTCTACATGGCCGAGGTAGTGGAAAAAGCGGTTAAAAAATTTGGGGCGCGGGTCCGCTGGGAAAAGGTGGAATTGACGAAAAAAAAAGGAGCCCAGCGGTATGCCGAATTGTCGGTCAGAAACGGCGTGGTGGCCCCGGTTCCCTCCCTTTTTGTTAACGGGAAACTGGCGTTCGGGATGGTCCCGTCGCTGCGGGTGCTGGAAGACTACCTGAAAGAAGTTTTAAAATGATTTGAGCCGCTCAGGGGCGTCTGCAGGGAGGCCGGGGAGCTTTTAAAATACAAATATTCTTGATTACCCAAGTAAATCGAAGCCCCCATTCCCCTGGGCTTTTCTCAAAAATTGCCAGTGACTTATGTATGTATTCAGGCCCAAAGGCACTGGATCCTTTGATTCGGGCTTTCCCATTGGGTGAACGTCGGGGGGTGGCCTTCCATGGCGGGTTCATCCAGGAATTTTTGGGCTTTTCGGACTTTAGTCTTTACGCCACAGAAATCATCATGACCTGCGGCTTGGCCGATTACCTTAGGGATGAGTCAGTATTTCCGGCCCTGACGACCAAGACGAACCACTTCACGGCGGACCTCATTCTTTTCGGCCATACGGGGGATTGGAAGCAGGTGCGGCTGGGCAAAGTCGATTTCATCAATGTCGGCAATATCGGCGCCTTGGCTGCGGGCGAAGAGATCGGGTATGGCGACCTGGCACGGGAAGACCAGGGTTTGGAGGGGTAATTCCGAAGCGTCTCCCTGGCCCCACGACCCCGAGGAGTCAAGATTGAAAAAGGTAGTGGTTGACCTGCTGGTTACCGACTTCCACCAGTGAGCCGCCTGTGTCTATATGGCACAATCGGTACAGGCGTTACCGGCAGAGATCCAATCGATCATCGAAGTGCGGGAATGGGACCTGCGCACCCGCGAGGGGGTTCAGCGGTTTAAAGAACTTCGGGCAAAATCCTTGCCCAGTATTGCCCTGAACGGCGAACTGGTCTTTGAGGCGATCATTCCACCACAGGAAGAGCTGGTCCACGCCATTGAGCAACGGCATGGA
>CAZNTS010000301.1:0-4733 GCA_964576045.1 uncultured Nitrospiraceae bacterium
GCGATTATCGTCCTGAAGGAAGTCGAAACCACTATGAACGAGGGCAGGGCGGATGTAATGAGAGACCTTTTGAAGCACCTCAAAGAAGTCAGGGATCTTGAAGAAGTTGCCGTCTTCAATGACGAGGGAAGAGAGGCGTTCGAGGAGAAGGCCCCTGCGGAGGAGTCAGCGACCCTCAAGGAACTCGGCAGCGGCAAGGAGCAGATTCTGAAAAGGGAGAAGACAAAGCTGACCTTTTATCTTCCGCTCAAAAATGGACAGTCGTGCAGAAAATGTCACGGAGAAGCGAAACCGTTACTTGGCGCTGTCAAGGCATCGGTAAGCATGGAGGAGGAATACAACAGGGCCCTAGGATCGGTGACTGCAATGGTCGTGGTTGCTTTTTTTGGGGCCATTGGCGTCAGCTTTATTCTCTGGTTCATTCTGAGGAAAATGGTAATCTCTCCTGTTAAGTCCCTTAATGATGCGGCTGTAAAGATCGCAGACGGCGACCTTTCGTGCGACTCCACGGTAATAGGTGATGATGAGATTGGCAGTTTGGGACGTGCGCTCAAACAGTCCTGCAGGACCGTTTGGAATGTTTTTCAGAGGATCGGAGAGCTTTCAGGCAGGATTGCACGGGTGTCTGATGACATAGAGAAAGAATCAAACAATGTGGTGAAAGGCGCAGAGGTTGAGGTGGAAGCCATCAGTAATATATCTACCGCAGTCGAGGAGCTAAATGCCACAGCGACAAACATCGCAGAAGGCACTGATATCCTCGCAAGTTCCGTGGAAGAGACTTCCGCATCAATTGAGCAGATGGCATCAAGCATCCAAAACGTGAATGAGAACATCCACGAGCTTTCTGCCGCGGTGGAGTCGACGTCATCCTCCATAGAGCAGCTCTCAGCAACAATAAAAGAGGTGGCCTCCGGCGCGGAGGAGCTGGCAAGCGCATCCGAGGAGACCCTTTCTGCAGTTTCCGAGATTACCTCTGCTATAAAAGAGGTGGAACTCTCTGCAAAAGAGTCTGCCAAACTTTCCGAGAAGGTAACAAGTGATGCTTCTACACTCGGCATTGTTTCAGTTGAGAAGACTATAGAAGGAATGAGGACTATAAAGTCCTCTGTCGAGCGCACCGCGGAATTCATCACGAAACTAGGGGGGAGATCCGACGAGATAGGTAAGATATTGACGGTCATCGATGAAGTTACCGATCAGACGACTCTCCTTGCCCTGAACGCGGCGATATTGGCAGCACAGGCCGGCGAGCACGGAAAAGGTTTCTCTGTGGTTGCGGACGAGATCAAGGACCTTGCGGAAAGGACTGCGTTTTCGACTCAGGAGATCGCCTCTCTCATTCAATCCGTTCAGCAGGAGGTGAAAAACTCGGGCGACGCAATGCAGGATGGTCTCCGTTCGGTTGAGGAAGGGTTCAGACTGTCGAGGGAGGCCGGGGACAGCCTAAGGAAGATCCTTGAGAGCTCAAAGAGGTCTTCAGAGATGTCACTTTCCATAGAGCGTTCCACCACTGAGCAATCGAAGGCGGCACGGCTTGTTTCTGAAGCGATGGAACGTGTAAGAAACATGACCGAACAAATCGCGAAGGCCACTGCTGAGGAATCCAAAGGAATCCTCCTCATTATTAAGGCGACTGAAAAAATGAGAGATGCGTCTCTGCAGGTGAATAAAGCGACTGAAGAGCAGGCTATGGGAAGCCGCCAGATATCGGATGCAATGGAGCTTGTTGCCGACAAGACCAGACAGATTTCACGCTCTCTTGGTGAGCATAAGGTCGCAACACAGCACATACTGAACACTGTCGATGGTGTCAAGAGTATCCCGGCGGAAAACCGTAAGCTGGCGTTCAAGTTCAGCGGTGCCGTTAGAAACCTCCACAATGATTCAGAGCTACTGAAAATGGAGATGGAGAAGTTCAGGTTTTCTGGGGAGGTCGAGAGACCAGAAGAGACAAGTGTCGAGGTGAAGTTTGGGGTATTGCCCCTGGATTCTCCTGCAGTGATGTTTAAGAAGTTTACCCCCCTTTCCGATTACCTAGCGAAGAAATTGGGCAAGAAAGTCGAGCTGAAAGTGGCAGTGGACTTTGCGAGCGCCCTGAAAGACCTCGGAAATAACGTTACCCAGCTGTCAGCTATGGGTCCGGCGACGTATGTGGAGTGTCAAAAAAAATATGGAGTGCGGGTGCTCGTCAAGGCTCTCCGCAACGGAAAACCCTTTCATCATTCCGTGATCGTCGTGCGAGACGACTCGAATATACGGTCCGTGGCGGACCTGAAGGGCAAGACATTCGCGTTTGCCGATCTCCAGTCCTCTACCGGACACATCATCCCTAGGGCGATGCTGAAGGAGGCAGGCATAGAACTCGAAGACCTCCGGTACTACCAATACCTTGGGCATCACGATGAGGTCGCACGCAGGGTGTTAAAGGGCGATTTCGATGCCGGAGGCGTCATGGAGGCTACGGCGTCCATTTTCAAGCGTGAAGGGCTTCGGTTTGTCCAGATATCAGATGACATCCCGGAATTCAACATATGTTATAACCCCTCCATTGACGGGAAGGACCTTGCGGTCATAAAGGCGGCCATACTTTCTCTGAAGGACACGGATACTGAGGGATCGTTGATCCTCAAATCCATCGGGAAGGAATGCACAGGGTTTGTCGAGGCAACTGACGCTGATTATGACGGCATCAGGACAAAAATGGCAAGAGTTGGAATTATTTGAGGCGGTGAAGATATGATAAAACTCAAGAACACCCTAGTGATGAATTTTACTATTATAATCCTGCTTATCCTTCTGGTGGGGCAGGGTCTTCTTTATGTCTGGTTTGCGAATTATCAGAAGGTTCGATATGCACAGGCCCTTAAAAGCAAGATAGAGACCGTGGGGAGTTTTTTAATAAGTTCTTCCATACCCGCCATGCGGAGCAAGAATTATGCATATCTCGACCAGTATCTGGACGTGCTTTCAAAAGAAGAGGATATTATTTCCGTCAAGATCACTGATGAGAACGGACGGCCTCTTAAGGAGAGGACATTGCGGACAGTAACGCCTAATGTGAGACTTAATCCGTTCTTTATCCCCTCGGTCAACGTTTACTCGTCACCCATTAAAAGTAGGGGAGAGCCTGTGGAAGAGACTCTCGGGAACATCGAGATTGTGTACAGCGGACAGAAAGCGAATAATGACATAAGGAGTCTTTTTACCGTCCCACCTGTGGTGCAGGTGCTCGTTTTCATATTCATCACGTGCGCCATCTATTTCTTTTTTCAGAGAAAGGTAGGCGGCCCCGTGGGAAGAATCAATAGCGTCCTTGCCGATATCACGGCGGGGGACCTGACTGTGGAGGTGCCGGAGATAGAGAAGAGGGAACTTGGAAGTATTGCGAGCGGGCTGCGTTTCCTCGTGGAAAGGCTTTCAGCCACCATTGGACGATTCAATGCGCTTTCAGGAGATGTAGCGGATACATTGGTACAACTGACAGGGACACTCAAGAACGCCGGCGACGCAACGAAGAAACAATCAAAGTCCGTCGAAGGGGTCATCTCGTCCATAAGGGCGGCCAATAACACCCAGGTGGAGACCACTGACAACACTGAGAAGCTTGCTCATGTCTCAAGCGAGAATGTCTCTTCCCTTCTCCAAATGAAGTCCGCTGCCGAAGAGATCGCACAGAGTACTGGAAGGCTATTTAAGTCTACCGGGGACTCCTATGCCATGATCGCAGAGATGTCGCAGACATCGAAGGCCATTGCCGAAAGCGCCAGAGAGGTCTCTCACGCTGTTGAAAACAGCTCGACATCGGTTGAGGAGATAAGCGCGTCCCTAAACGAGGTGCGCGAAAATACAAAGAGGTCAGCGGATCTAGCCTTGAAAGTAAGGACGCTCCTGACCGATCGTGGAACACTGGCGATCGCTGATGCCATACAAGCCATGGAAGAGATTGCGGGCGAGGTGAACCGTTTTGCGAAAATCGTGACACAGTTGGATCGGCGTTCGAAGGATATCGAGAAAGTCCTTTCCGTAATAAAAGAAGTGACCGAAAAGACCAATCTATTGAGCTTGAATGCGGCGATACTTGCAGCACAGGCAGGTGAATACGGTAAGGGCTTTTCTGTAGTCGCGGACGAAATAAGGTCCCTTTCAGATAGGACTTCCGGGTCTGCACGAGAGATTGCGGGTATTGTAAGGTCGATCCAGACCGAGATCCATGAAGCGGCAAGCTCCATACAGGCAGGGGTAAAAAGAGTCGATGAGGGTAAGGACCTGATATTAAACGCGGGTGAGGCAATGGGCGAGACACTTGAGACTGCGCAGATGTCTGCACGGATGGCCGCAATGATCCAGAAAGCAACGGAGGAGCAGGCAGAGGGTTTGCGACAGATACGGCTGTCCATGGAAAACGTCAGTCTGATGATCGATCAGGTCGCCAAGGCGACGGAAGAGCAGAGGAGGGGTTCCAGTAGTATGCTCGACAGCATTAGCGATGTGAAAGAGGTGGCTGAAATAGTCAAGAAAGGCACGGAGGAACATGCGGTGGGTACGAGAGTGATCTCGAAGAATCTGGAATTGACCCTCGAAATGGTCTCCCATATTAACCAGTCTGCCCAGGCGCAACAAAAGGTTAATGGGGGCATCATCGATTCCGTGGAGCACATGAAACACGTAGGCGTTTCTGCGATGAAGGACTTAGAGGATGTGACTAGCTCTTTCAATTCCCTCAGGGATGG
>CAZNTS010000302.1:0-3865 GCA_964576045.1 uncultured Nitrospiraceae bacterium
ATGTCCCATATAACCCTTACTGCGGACGCAGACTTAATGGTCATTGCTCCCGCAACAGCTAACATCATAGGGAAGTGCGCTAACGGGATTGCCGACGACATGCTGAGCACATCGTTCCTATCATTCGACGGAAAGGTTGTAATTGCTCCTGCCATGAATAGTCGGATGTATGAGAATCCCATTCTTCGGAAGAACCTCTCCTCTCTTGTGTCCGCTGGAGTTTTTCAGATCGGGCCGGAAAAGGGGAGTCTCGCCTGTGGTGAAGACGCAGTGGGCAGGATGGCTGAAGCCCAGGACATTATGGAGGAGATACGATCGGCCCTTAGTCTGAAGGATTTGTCCAGTAAGAGGATAATGGTCACCGCAGGACCGACGAGAGAGTATATTGATCCAGTAAGGTTCCTTTCTAACAGGTCGTCAGGAAGAATGGGTTATGCCGTGGCCAGGGCTGCATTGAGGAGGGGAGCCGCAGTCACCCTTGTGAGCGGTCCTTCTCATATCCCTGCACCGCCCCGAGCCGACCTAGTCTTAGTTGAGACTGCGGTAGAGATGAGGGATGCAGTATTGAAAAACCTGAAAGATGTGTATGCAGTCGTTATGGCGGCAGCAGTTTCTGACTTTTCACCGGCGGCTAGGAGAGACAAGAAGATTGACAAGTCCGGGATACTCACCCTGAAGCTCTCGAAGACCCCCGATATCCTCGCCGAGATAGGATCCATGAGAAGGAGACCTTTACTGGTTGGTTTTGCGGCTGAGACTGGCGCCGACATCAGCCGCGCAAGAAAAAAAATGTTTGAAAAGGGGGCCGACATCTTCGTCTTCAACGATGTTACATCTCCGGGCTCTGGATTCGATGTGGATACCAATGAGATAGCCGTCATCGAAAAGTGTGGAGAATCGTTATTCCCTCTCATGTCAAAGGACGAAGTTGCTGATGTTATACTTGACCGCATCGCGCACTTTACTCCTTGACATTTGACTTTTTTTCTATTAAAGTTCAGACATAATGTCGATGGAAGAAATCGAAAAACTGCGCGCTAGGGTTGAAAAAGACCCGAACTCCAGACTCTTTCTCCCCCTCGCAGAAGAATACAGAAAATTGGGTATGCAGGATGAGGCGATTAGCGTAATTTTGGGGGGACTTGAACGTCAGCCAGCGTATACTAGCGCGCATGTGGCCTTGGGCAGGATTTACCTCGAGAAGAATATGGTGGAAGAAGCAAAGAAGGAATTCGAAGCGGTAGTAAGGGCGATTCCTGACAATCTCTTTGCACACAGGAAACTGGCTGACATTTACAGGGACCGTGGAGAGACCGAAAAGGCGATAGCAGAGTATGAGATTGTAGTAAAACTGAACCCAATCGACGAGGATGCGAAGATGTGTTTGGCGGAGATTATGGGGGGTCTCCGCAGCGATGCAGAGCTTTATGGCGTTTACGACGCTAGAAAGGACGAAGGCATCCAGGAAGTGCTGGAAGAACCGACTACCATAGATCACGACATTGACGAAGGCACTTCCGTAAGTAAAGTTAAGGATCGTTCGGGAGAGGTTATGGAGACCTTGAAAGCTGAACCGCGGGAAGAATGTGTCGATGAGTTCGATGAGTTCAAGAGGTCTTTCGCTGGTAGGGATGCTGAGACGGCTCAAGACGTCCTAGAGATTCCAGAGGATCTGGTTTTCGACCTGCAGGAAGAACAGTCTGCCTTTTCCGGCAGTGGAAACGAATCCTTGGCGAATGCAGACTCACATGACGTGGCAGCTGTCTCAGTCAATCCGGAAGCGGTACCCAATCTGTCCGCGGCTGATTCCTTTATAAGGTTGGGTAATTATTACGGGGCCCTCGAGACATATAAAGAAATCCTCGCAACAGACCCAGGCAACAAACAAGTACTTCAGAGGACGGCCGAACTTAAGGCCCTGATGAAGCTGACTGGCAAAGATTGCGAGGTGCTTATTGGACGATTGGAAGCCTTCCTCGATGCTGTAAAGAGGGGGTTTCCCAAAAAACTGTGAGCTTTTCTGAGGTCCTTAAAGAAGCGATTGAGAAAGTTGATGGTGCTGTTTCAGCATTAATACTTGGCTCTGACGGTATCTCTGTCGATGAGTATACTGAGGAGAAACTTCTTAGCCTTGAGGATCTTGGGGCAGAGGCCTCTACGATGATAAAGGACATCAATCTTGCCGCAAAAGACCTTGGCCTCGGAACTGCTAGGGAGTTTTCGATACTTTCGGATAAATGCGGTATCGTTATGCGGAAAATAAATGCCGATTACTATCTGGCCTTGGTAATAAAACCCGATGGCAACTACGGTAAGGCAAGGTTTATCCTTAAGACAACCGTCTCGAAGATAGAAGACGAATTCTGATTCAGGCGTTGGGACAGGGATAAACTTCTTTTCCCTTCGTCTTCGGGCCTCATTTTTTTTATTCCGTGAGATTTATCGTGGACTCTGGAAAATGAAGATATTAGTCATACATGGGCCGAACTTGAACCTGCTGGGTGCAAGAGAACCTGAGGTTTATGGGACTTTGAGCCTTGAGGAAATCAATCGCATGATCGCGGCCGAGGCTTTGCGACTGGGCCTCGAGATTGCGGTGATGCAGTCAAACAGTGAGGGAGAAATAGTCGATGCAATACAGAGACACGATTTTGACGCCGTTATAATAAATCCTGCGGCGTATACCCACACAAGCATTGCAATCCGTGATGCTATTGCCGCCGTGGCCAGGCCTGCCATAGAGGTGCATATTTCGAATGTCCACGGGAGAGAAGATTTCAGAAAGAAGTCCTATATTGCAGAAGTGGCGTACGGCCAGATAACGGGTTTTGGTGCATATAGCTATATCCTCGCCCTTAATGCAGTAAAAAACATCCTATCCGGAGGGTAGGTCTATTTCGGGCACGATCTCATCACGCCTTGCCGGGATCCGTGAATTACTAGGGAGAAAGGGAGTCCAGGGATTCCTTGTCACTAACATCCTCAATGTCAGATATCTATCCGGTTTTAGGGGCTCGTCCGGCTTTATTCTGATTACGAAGGACAGGAATATATTCATCACCGACTTCAGATATGGAGAGCAGGCTGACAGGGAGCTGGACAAGAAAGGGGATGGGTGGGACATCTGCATAGAGAAGGGTAACCGGTTAAGAATCATAAAACTCCTCCTTGCGAGTGCAGGGATTCGTACGCTAGGTATTGAATCAGGCATTTCTTATGAGTTCTTTCGGGGACTATCCCGGTGTGGTGCTGAGCTCAAACCTCTGCAGGAAGCGGTCGAGAAGCAGAGGGCTGTGAAAGATGGCGAGGAGGTACGCCTCCTGAAAGAGGCTGTAAAGCGAGCTGAGGAGGCGTTCCTTGACGTCAAAGCACACATACGGAGTGGGAGGAAGGAAGTGCAGATAGCCCTTATGCTTGAGGAGAGGTTAAGAAAAAGGGGGTGCAATCGGAGCCCTTTTGATATAATAGTGGCGTCCGGCCCGAACTCAGCAATGCCCCATGCCAGGACCACCGAGAGAAAGCTGGCCCCCGGTGATCTGGTGGTGATAGACTGGGGAGGAGAGGCAGGGGGATACTGTTCAGACATGACGAGGACGTTCCTCATGGGCAGTACCGTGCCTGACGCGAACAGTGCAAACGCAGTAAAGAGACAAATGTATCGGCACGTATTGAATGCGAACAGAAAGGCCATATCCGCTGTGCGACCAGGTGTCGGAAGTAAAGCAATCGACGCTGTGGCGAGGGAGAGTATCAGGGTTGCGGGCTATCAGAAGTTCTTTGGACACGGAACCGGACACGGGGTGGGTCTCGAAGTGCATGAACTCCCTCGTATAACTTGGAAAAAAAATGAAACGTTGAGGGAGTT
>CAZNTS010000303.1:0-5375 GCA_964576045.1 uncultured Nitrospiraceae bacterium
AGTTGTCTTGCCATGAGCACCCGCAATGAGAATCCCATACTTCAGCCTTCCCAATTCAGCGAGCATCTCTGCACGGGGGATGACGGGAACGGACTTCTCTCTCGCAGCAACCACCTCAGGATTTTCACCTGAAACGGCGGAAGAGATAACGACCACGTGGACATTATCAATGTTTTCCGGGCGGTGGCCTATCGAGACCCTTATACCGAGGGACCGGAGCCTCAATATAGTATCGGACTCTCTGAGATCCGAGCCCGTCACTTCATACCCGAGATTATGGAGGACCTCAGCGATACCGCTCATGCCGATGCCTCCGATACCCACAAAGTGTATTGTTCTATACTGTTCAAACACTTTCACTCCTGTTTCTTATGAAAATGTCAGGGATTGCCCAGAGAATGTTACTGTCGCTTCCAGAATGTTTCATACCGCCTTTCTGTCCTTTCTCAGCAGGCTCATCACGATATCAACGACCCTCTGGGCAGCGTCAGGTTTCCCTAGAGACCTGCTGGACCTCTGCATCTCGTGTCTAGTCTCTGCACTCTCATAAAGGTCTCTTATGTTCTTTGCAAGCGTTTCAGAATCAAGTTCATGGTCGAGGATCACACGCGCAGCTCCCATCTCGGCGAGTTTCTGCGCATTCAGTTCCTGGTGGTTGCCCGCAGCATACGGGTAAGGTATAAGGATGGCCGGCCTACCCACCGCGGTCAATTCGGCAAGAGTCGTAGCACCGGCGCGTGATATAACAAGATCTGCCACTGCGTATGCGTTTCCCATCTGGTGCACAAATGCCGTGACTGTTCCCTTAAACCCCCATTTCCGATATGTTTCGCGCACCGCATCGAAATCGCTCTTACCGGTTTGATGGAGAAACTGTATCTTCTCCCTGATATCATTGATGTACGAAAATGCCCCGCACACCACACCGTTTATCTTTTTCGCACCCAGACTCCCTCCGAAAACAAATATGGTGAATTTCCCTCGTTCGAGACCGAAAAGATCATAGGCGGATTCTCTCTTGGCAGTGACAATTCCCTGTCTCACAGGGTTGCCAGTTATATATGTCCTGTGCTTTGCAAAAAAGGAGATACTCTCGTGGTAGGTAAGACAGACCATATCAGCAAACCTGCCCAAGATCCTGTTCGCCAGGCCTGGGACAGAGTTTTGCTCCATCACGACCGTTGGTACCGACATTAGCGCTGCGGTCAAGACCGGACCGAAAGACGCATATCCGCCGAGGCCGATCACCACATCAGGCCTCAACTGCCTCAGAAGCGTGCCAGAGTCAAACACTGAGTAGACCGTTTGTATCCCGGCTCTCACTTTTTTCATCAGCGATTTTCCGACCACTCCCTCAGACCTCAGGTACCTTATGGGATAGCCCTCCCTCGGGATTATCAAGGCTTCGATGCCGTGTTCCGTACCGATGAATACCACGTCAGTGGACTCCTCTCTCCTTTTCAACTCTTCGGCAACGGCGATCCCGGGAAAGAGATGCCCTCCTGTCCCGCCCCCTGCAATGACTACTCTCATGAATTCCCCTGTCCATTCATCCTTCCATAACGGCTGAGCGCCTGCCGTCTGCCGTAGACGGACATTAACGCCTTTTTCCTTTCGATCAATCCCTCTGTCTTGTCCACTATCCGCTTCTCCTCTTCGCCTTTCGACAACCTTAGGAGTATCCCGACGGCAACCATGTTCATGAGCAGCGATGAACCTCCGTAACTTACAAAGGGAAGAGGGAGCCCCTTTGTCGGAACGAGTCCGGTAGCAACGCAGAAATTGATGAGCGCTTGAAGGGCGACCATCATCGAAAGGCCTGAGGCCAGATAATACCCAAAGAGGTTCTTTGTCCTGTTTGCGATTGATACACCCCTTAAGAAGAGAAAGAAGAAGAGGCAAACGAGGGTGAGAGCGCCTATGAATCCTAGTTCTTCTCCAACCAAGGAAAAAATGAAGTCTGTATGTGACTCCGGAAGGAAGGATAGCTTCTGCTTGCTTTCTCCAAGTCCGACACCCCTCATTCCTCCGCTTCCCAGCGCTATAAAGGACTGCACAAGCTGAAATCCAGATCCCTGCGGATCCTTCCAGGGATCGAGAAAAGCCAGAATTCTTTTCAGTCGGTAGGGCTCCATAAGGAGCTTTACAGAGAGGGGCACAAGGAACAACCCCAGCATAGCGATATACCGCAATCTTATTCCGGAGAGGACCAGCATAGCAACTGTGAGCAGGCAAAGGCTCATAGTTGCACCAAAATCCGGCTGCCTCAAAAATACCACCTGGAAAAGTCCCATAACGGCAATAGGGATGAGAAAGCAGTAAAAGCTGTCGGTCCTGTACTCCGGTCTCGACATATACCGAGCGAGAAATATGACCATGGCAAGCTTAACAAGTTCCGATGGTTGAAAAGTAGAAGGCCAAAGCCGTATCCATCGTCTCGCACCGCCGGCGGTAATCCCAATCTTCGGTACAAAGACAAGTATAAGAAGAGCGAAAGAAAACACCAGTAGGGGTATGGCCGCTTTTTGCAAGGTGTCAGCAGGAACTCTGAAGGCAATATACATAAACACAATGCCCATCAGCACCGTGAAGAGATGTCTCTTGAAGTAAAAGAACGGCGTGATGTTCTTCTTGGCGAGAAAGGGTGTCACTACAGAAGTGGAGCTGTAAATCATTATGGAACCGAATACGATAAGAACAGCCGTTATCAGTAGCAGCCACCTGTCATGGCAACGGCTGATCACCATCGCTAAGACAACCCCATGACGACCTTCTTGAACTGTTCTCCCCTGTCTTCAAAATCCCTAAACATATCAAAACTCGCGCAGGCAGGCGAGAGGAGGACCACATCGCCCGGCTCCGCCATGCTCCGTGCCCTGCTTACCGCTTCTCCCATATCAACGGCAAGACTCGTTTCAGTCAGGCCCCCGAGGGCCCTCTTTATCTTTTCGGCAGATTCACCGATGAGGACCAGAGCCCTGACCCGTCCCTCGATTAACGGCCTTAGCTGAGTAAAATCTCCTGCCTTGTCCCGACCACCGGCAATGAGGATTACAGGTGACTCAAAACCTTCAAGGGATTTCATTACTGCTCCCACATTTGTGCCTTTGGAATCGTTGAAATACCTTACACCATCAAGCTCCCTCACGAACTCCAACCTGTGTTCGAGACCCGGGAAGTTCAGGAGGGCTGCCGCTACTGCTTCCGGCGGACATCCTGCAAGGAGAGCCATGGCCGTAGAGGCCATGGCATTCTCCAGGTTGTGGACCCCTTTGATCTTTATTTCGTCAGCGCCAATAAGCTCTGAGTGCCTCGGAATATGTTTCACGTCAGGGATGTTGACATACACGATTCCGCCCCTGCAATAAACACCCTCGACCTCTTTCTTCCTACTGAAGAAGAGGATAATCGGTGAAGTTGAACGTTGAGTATTGAACATCTTACAGACCTTCATTGTTTCAGGATCGTCCGCATTCAGAACGAGAAAATCGTCCTTATCCTGATTTCTGAAAATCGCGGCCTTTGCTTCCCTATATTCCTTCATGGAGTGATATCTGTCCAGATGGTCGGGGGTAATATTGAGGATTGCTGCGCCCATGGGTTTGAATTCATCGATGGTCTCAAGCTGAAAACTCGACACCTCGGCGACGATGAAATCAATTGATGATGCAAGTTCAGAGTGAGAACCGTACTGCGTCTTGCTTGGGGCTTCGCTTTTCACAATCTTAGAGATCTCCTCGGTCAGTGAGATGCCGATATTTCCGCCAAGAAGGGTCCTAAATCCGGCCTCCCTGAGCATCAGGTCCAGAACAGTCGTCGTGGTAGATTTTCCATTGCTCCCCGTGACAGCCAGTGTGGGTATGCCATTTCCCCCAGGTACTTCTGTCTTTATCGCCTGAAACGCAAGTTCCAGTTCGCCGATCACCTTTATACCTTTCTCTCGTGCCCTCACAATCGGTTCGATCCCCTGGGGTACTCCTGGGCTTATCACAATCAGGTCCGCTCCATTCAGGCTCAGCGGGTATCCACCAAGACAGAGCTTCACGGAAGGAGACAGTCGGCCTATATATTCCTTGAGCTCCTGCTCGGGTTTAATGTCCGCAATAATGACTTCTACCCCGGAGCTGGACAAGAGGTTAGCGGCACCAACACAGCTCCTACCAAGACCAAATACAACCGCCTTTTTAGCCTTTATTCCCATCTGCTCCCTTTGCCTCAGCATTAGCATTAAACTTTGACTTGTGTTTCTTAGCGTGTCTACCGGCATTCGCTCCCTCTGTCTTTTTCCTCACCGTCTTCCTGGCTTTCTTGACAACCGTCTCCCTCACTTCGGAGGTCTTTACGCTGTATGCCGCGGGACGGACAGAATCTCTATAATCCGACTTGGTGAAAAACATCACCGGTTCTTCCTTACCGTTGATTATCGCAAAACCTTTCTCCAGGAGTTCTTCGGATTCCTTCCACAGCCTTTCCCTGCTAGAAGCACCAAGCAATGCCACAATGACCGTCCCACTTCCCTGCTCACTGGCGCAGACAAAGCAATGTTTCGCCTCCCTTGTGTATCCTGTCTTGCCGCCAAGCATCGTCTCATCCGCCCAGAGAAGCCTATTGCTGTTTTTGATGAATATCTCCCTGCCGTCTTCGGTCGATATGCGGCTAGCCTTAGTATTGATTACCTCTTTGATAAGGGGATACCTAAGCGCCTGTCTCAGCATCTTTGAAAGATCATATGCCGTTGTGTATTGTCCATGGCCAGGTAATCCAGTGGCATTGATAAATTTCGTGTCGGACATTGCCAGCGCAATCACCTTCTGGTTCATAAGTTCGACAAACCGCTCCTCGGAGCCGCTGGTAGCTTCTGCAAGCGCATACGCAGCATCGTTAGCGGATTTTATGAGTGCGGCATTAACGAGTGTCTCCAAAGTTACTCTCTCACCTGCCCTAAGGTTTGCCTTCACTGGCGATATGCCAGCTGCCTTATCGCTTATGACCACTGTATCGGCGAGGTTCATCCTGTCAAGGGCCACCATCACAGTCATGAGCTTTGTGGTGCTTGCAGGAGCGAGCCTGAGATTGGGGTTCTTTCCATAGAGGATCCTCCCAGTCGATGCCTCCATAACGACAGCGGCCTTGGCACTGATCTCTGCAGCATGAACAGTGAGGCATAAGACATGAAGCGTAAGCAACAAAAAGGATATGGACGCGAAGATGCTTCTTTTAAGGACTTTGAACTTAATACATCGAGCCTTGAACCCTGCACTTTGAACTTTGCACTGTTCCTTCATGATCACCTCACCTTTAAAGTCGCTAGGCTCAGTAGGGCAAGCATTATTCCTACTATCCAGAACCTTATAATCACTTTGGGCTCCGGCCAT
>CAZNTS010000304.1:0-2676 GCA_964576045.1 uncultured Nitrospiraceae bacterium
GCTTCCCGGTATAGCCGGAACAAATCGGGGCCATGCTTGATCGCGCCCAATAACCTGGCATGTTCTTCCAGTTTTTTTCCTTTAATCAAATTATTCAACTTGGATGCATAAGCAGGATCCCATTGCGGGCCGACGATTTTATAGAGGGTCTTGATGCCCATCTTATGCAAGACTGGCAAGGCTTCGATGACAAATTCCAATGCCTTGGAGGGCCAAACGCTGCACACCGTCAGGATCTTGAAAAGATGGTCGTTTTCCTGAAGACGCTTGGCCGGGAGGTCGGGTTCGATGTCCGCGGTCCGAACCCCGGTGGCGGTAAAATGATAGACATCAAGATTTAGCCGTTGGAAGTGGCTTTGTAAATCTTTGCCCGTTACAAGGAGTCCAGTAGCCTTACCAGCCAAATATTTTAAGGCCAGGTCGTTTTCGTAAGTCATTAACATTTTTAGCAGTCCTTTAAAACTATGCGAAAATCGCAAATTCATTTGGACTGATTTGATAGAGTCACCCCCGATCCAGAAGAAGTTGGGCACGCCATAAGCCTTGCTCAGCAGGAAGGCCATTTGACTGACCACCCCGCATTCATACAAAATTATTGCTCCCCATTCCCGGGCATAATGCTTGAAGAAATTTCTCATTCTCCAAAAAATCCCCGGCAGTTTCAGAAAATAAAGCTCCCAGGTATTGCGGTAGAAGGGTAATGGTCGCAGTCGTACCAGATTGAGGTCAATTTCTTGTATATAATTGCTATCTATCTCTCCACCTTCATTAAAAAAACTTAAGAGATCTATCTGCTCGAAACAGAGCTTAAGCCCGGGAAACATTATATGGGCAGAGGCCCCCATTAAATATTTTCCCTGGCTTTTCAAGATCTTGGCTGGGAGAAAGAAAGCAATTTTCATAGAACTCTTAGTGGATCGTCACCAAAGAAATCATATTTTGGCGTTGTTTAGCCTTTAGTAAGCTATTCAACTGTTTTTTTCCCCGGGCCGGATAGACCACTTTTATTTTAATAATGGCCAACGTTAACCCAACTTGATACCAGATAATATTTTCATCCAGCGCTCCACCGGTAAAGGTTGTCAGGATAATACCGGATAGCGCCAACAAAGAACCGATTAATAGATTATTGGTAAAATTATCATGCGTTTTTCCAATATTGCGATACAGAAATACCATATACTTAATTAATAATAATAAAAGAATGATTAACCCCACGACTCCACTTTGCACCATGGTTAACAAATAATAATTATGCTCAGATACTCCCGTCTTCCCTTGATAATCTTCACCCATAGTTGGACCGCCGCCTTTTTCCATGATTTCCATAATGGACCGCATTCCAGTGCCGAAGAAGGGATGTTGGGCGATACTCAAGAGACTGACTTCGGCAGTTTCTTTCCGCTTGCCTAACTCTAACCCTAATTCATGCGCTTGTTCCAGACGCTCCATGACCAAAGGATTAGTGAAGAAAACCGCGGTGCAGATCAGGAAGATAAAAATATAGGTTCTTTCTTTCAACCACCATAACAGCGACAGCATGACCAAGGTCATGGAGAGCATGGCGGCTCGGGAAATTCCCAGAAAAGGGACGGTGGCGCAGAGCAGGCAGATTATTCTAATGGTCCGGCAGAAGAATTTGTTTTTCAGATTTACCGAATAAACGAAGAGCAAGGGCATGATGGTCAGAATAAACCTTGACAATTGGTTGGCATTACTAAAGATAGTATAAGAAATTCTGCTCTCTGCAAATTCCCCTATGTTGGCCCGCAAGAAAAACAGGTCGCCAAAGGCAATCATATTCCCTGCAACGCCAATGATTATGACCACCAAGGTTATAAATATTGAAATAAAACACAACGATAAGTCTCTTTCGCTTGTCACTCCTTTAAAAACAAAATAAGTCATCAGTCCCCTCAAACACCAAGTTGTGAAAACATAATAAAGTCCTGTAAGATAACCAAAGGGACCATTAATAGCTGAAATGATTGAACTGGTCACTAGCATATAAAATAAAGCGATTAAACCCATATCAATAATTTTGGGATTTTGATTATTTCTATTATTCATTGTATAATTCAAAGAAATTAAATATATGCCGGCAATTGTTATAGCCTGGGCCATATTTCCAAAAATCGGAATATGAACATGTTCTAGAATGATGCTAATAGGCATGATAAAAATCAGCCAAACCGGCCTCAGCATGAAAATTTACCTTCTTGTTACTGCTTTGTTTAACTTTGCATGTTTAGCTTTAAGTACCTCTTAAAGCCACTTTCGCCATCAGCCGATATAATAAGCTTTTTTAAATAGATAACCTTAGCTCTCGCCTTGCCGGACAGAAATGATTTCACCTGCCATCATCCCAGGCTTCGGACTGGTTGCCCCGGCAGAACCACTTCCAGGTCTCTTGCAATCCCTCGGCCAGGCGGGTTTGGGGATGGAAGTGCAGGAATCGGCGGGCCTGGTCAATGGCCACAAAATTACGGGCTACCTCTCCCGGACGGGAGGGAGCGTAGACAACCACGGGAAATTGCGCTTCTCCCACCACCCCCCGCAGCAGGCGGACCAGTGAGTTGATGGAGGTTTCCTCCCCAGTGCCCAGTTGAATGGCCTGCCCCCAAGGAAGTTCGGCTTCCAGGGCGGTGCCGATGGCCTGACAAACGTCGGCCACAT
>CAZNTS010000305.1:0-7848 GCA_964576045.1 uncultured Nitrospiraceae bacterium
TCAAGACCTCAGCTACGATATAAGCTATTACCATAACGGCCTCAGGGTGAGCAGTACAAGGTGCACCCACATCCCGTGAGACTGCCAGAGACAAGACGTTCCCCCCATGCGATAGACGAACGTGGACCTGATCGGTATGTAGTCAGAGGGGCGCGTGTCGTTCTTTCGTTCCTGCCGCTAGCGCAGCAGCCGAAGCTTGTCTTTGAGTTTGTTGCCACCACAGTAGAACTTCCTGAGAAGGTGATGGCGCCAGATCTTTCAGGCAGTTGCCTTATACCTTTTACTTTACGCATCGCCACGCTCCTATAGTACACTTGCAATACGTTTATCCACAAAGACTGAAAATATATCTTAACCTCCAATTAACTAAAATGCCATTCGTCCCGGATATCACTCTATTGGCTTTCTGGCACCAGTCCTTAACAGGCTGAGCGCAGGACTCGAATAATGCCTGTTGGTCAAATATCATGTTGGTCAAATATCATTGATTGGTAGGCTACACTATGGTAAAATAAAGAGTCATCATCGGGTCTTCGTATCGGGTCTTGTCCTTTTAAGAGTAGAACTTTGTCGGGTCATCGACGATTTTATTTAACCTCTGAAAATGGCGGAAGAAAAAAAAGAAAAATGGCTAAATTACCTCGCACTCTCCACCGTGATATTAGCGGTTTGTGCAACTCTTTCCACTTTTAGGGGCGGGGGATTCTCTACCAGATCGGTGCTGGCCCAGTCACAGGCGTCTGACCAGTGGGCCTTTTATCAGGCAAAGAGTATCAAGGGATATATCTATGAGACCCAGAAGGAAAAGCTCGAACTGGAGCTCAAAACTGTCGGCGCAAAGATACCAAGATCACTTGCTCAGGAATATGAGCAGAAGATTGATTCGTACGCAAAGAAGATAAAGAAGTATGATGAGGAAAAGAGGCAGATAGAAGCCGATGCGAGAAAGTTCGAAACGATAAAAGAGGACGCACAGAAGCATGCCCAGATATTCGGCATGGCAGTGATATTCCTCCAGATTGCGATACTCCTCTCTTCGATCGCCGCACTGCTCAAGAAGAAGATCGTTTGGATACTTGGCCTGTTGGTGGGCGTTGTTGGGCTCGTCTATTTCGCAAACGGTTTCTTACTTTTCATAAAATAGTTTAGTAATCACAGAGAAAGGAAAGGTCTTTGATGGCAAAAGTACCGGTCAATATAGAAGAGGAAATGAAAGTTAGCTACCTCGATTACGCCATGAGCGTGATCATCGGGAGAGCCCTCCCGGAGGTGAGGGATGGCTTAAAGCCGGTCCAGCGGAGAATACTTTACGCTATGTTCAGGGAAGGCCTCCTTCCCGGCAAGAAATATTCTAAGAGCGCCGGCGTCGTTGGAGAGGTGCTTAAGAAATACCATCCCCACGGCGATTCAGCTGTTTATGACGCCATGGTAAGACTCGCACAGGATTTCAACATGAGGTACCCCCTTGTAGACGGCCAAGGGAATTACGGCTCCATAGATGGTGACCCTGCAGCGGCCTACCGGTACACCGAGGCGAGGCTCGCAAAGATCGCGGAAGAGCTTCTCGCCGATATCGATAAAGAAACAGTGGATTTCATCCCCAATTTCGATGAGACGACTGAGGAGCCCTTGGTGCTCCCATCAAGGATTCCGAATCTCATCATTAATGGTTCTGCCGGAATCGCGGTGGGCATGGCAACAAACATCCCCCCACACAACCTGGGCGAGATTGCAGATGGACTTGTTATGCTGCTCGAGAAGCCAGATGCGTCAGTGGGCGAGCTATTGACCGCCATACAGGGACCCGACTTCCCAACTGGCGGCATAATCCATGGTACTACCGGAATAAGAGAGGCGTATGAACACGGCAGGGGACTCATCAAGGTCAGGGCACGTGCAAGAATTGAACGCGAGCACAGAGGCGGGGAGAACATCATAATCTCCGAACTCCCCTACCAAGTGAACAAGGCTAGACTGATAGAGAAAATGGCCGAGCTCGTGAGAGAGAAGAAGATCGAGGGAATATCGGACATACGAGACGAGTCCGACAGGGAAGGCATTAGGATCGTCGTCGAGCTGAAACGCGGGGAAATGGCAGAGGTGGTACTGAACAATCTTTATAAACATACCCAAATGGAGACGACTTTCGGCATTATCATGCTTGCACTCGTAGGCGGCCAGCCGCGCATACTAAAGCTGGCAAAGCTGCTCGGCTTCTTCCTACAGCACAGACGTGACGTGGTCCTCAGAAGAACCCGGTACGAGCTAAGAAAAGCAGAGGAAAGGGCCCATATCCTCGAAGGATTGAAGATAGCCCTTGATCATCTTGATGAGATTATTTCTTTCATTAGAGCATCAAAGAGTCCCGAAGCTGCAAGACTAGGGCTGATGTCTGGATATGCCCTCTCCGAAATCCAGGCACAGGCGGTCCTCGATATGAAGCTCCAGCGGCTCACTGGCCTCGAACGGGAAAAAATCATCGCCGAGTACAAGGATACCCTGAAAGAGATCGAGAGGCTAAAGGCGGTCCTTGGAAGCGATGCACTTGTTTCAAAGATCATTAAGGACGAGCTCCTTGAGGTAAAAGCAAAGTACTCAGACGAGCGAAGGACCGAGATCTCCGAGGAAACCAAGGAAATCACCATTGAGGACCTCATTACTGAAGAGGAGATGGTGATCACCCTTTCTCATCAGGGATACATAAAGCGGAATCCCCTTAGCGCTTACAGGAGCCAAAGGAGAGGGGGAAAGGGGCTCATGGGGATGGAAACAAAGGAAGAGGATTTTGTCGAGCAACTCTTCATCGGCTCCACTCATGATCATATGCTGTTCTTCAGTAACCTCGGAAGGCTTTACTGGCTTAAAGTGTACCAGATCCCCGAGGCGGGTCGCGCAGCAAAGGGCAAGGCTCTTATCAACCTGCTCTCGCTCTCTGAAGGTGAGAGGATAACGACCGCGCTTCCTGTTCGTGATTTCAAGGAAGGCTATCTCGTGGTCTTCACAAAGAACGGAATGGTAAAAAAGACACTTCTCGAAGAGTACAGCAACCCTCGCGGGAAGGGGATTATTGCCGTTACCCTGGAAGAGGGCGATGAACTCATCACCGTCAGGAAGACCGACGGAAAGAGCGACCTCATCATCGGGACGAGGGAAGGACTTTCCATAAGGTTCAACGAGGAGGATGTCAGACCAATGGGAAGGAGCGCCAAGGGCGTCATTGGCGTCCGCCTCCTGCAGGGAGACGAGGTCGTATCCGCCGAGGTGGTAGAGGTAAACACCGCCCTTCTGACCGTGACGGAAAAAGGCATAGGGAAAAGGACCAAGCTCGAAGAATACCCGGTGCAGGGCAGGGGAGGGAAAGGCGTGATCTCGATAAAGCTCACTGAAAAGGGCGGCAAGGCAGTGGGGCTCATGCAGGTAAGGGACGAAGATGAGGTCGTGATGATCACGAGTGCCGGGAAGCTCATCAGAACTGTGGCGGGCAATATCTCGATACATGGAAGGAACACCCAAGGGGTGAAGCTCATGGACATGGAAGAGAGCGACCGAATCGTGAGTATGGGACGTGTTGCGGAAAAAGACTAGAAAATCGAGAGACCACAAAAAAACATAAAAGATGGTCTCTCAACCTCTTGATCCCCAGTCTTTTGCTTACAACTTTCCCTTCGTGCTCGGCAAGCCCTTCATCTTTGGATCTATCGATACGGCTTCCCGCAGCGCTCTTCCAAATGCTTTGAAAATCGCCTCGAAAATATGGTGTAAATCTCTGCCGTAGCCGACTAAAATGTGAAAATTCATCATGGCATGGCTAGTAAGCGCCCTGAAGAAGTCCTCAAATAGGGAGAATTCAAGTCCTCTCATTGCAGCCCTCGGTTGTTTCACCTTATATACGAGATAGGGCCTTCCACTGAGGTCGATGACTACCTGCGCAAGACTTTCATCCATAGGGATTACCGCACTGCCATACCTCTTGATTCCCTCTTTACCGCCCAACGCTATTTTTATGGCCTCACCCAGAACAATGCCGAGGTCTTCCATAAGATGATGGTAATCTATCTCGATGTCCCCTGAAGCCCTGATCTCCAAGTCTATCTGGCTGTGAAAAGAGAGGAGGCCGAGCATATGGTCTAGAAACGGTATGGAGGTGCTTATAGCGTTCCTTCCCTTCCCATCGAGGTTGATGACAATGGAGATGTCTGTTTCCTTTGTTTTTCTGACAACCTTTGCCCTTCTCATCGAAGCCTCCTGTTACGGAAAGATGCTAGCGACAGCTCAATTATACATGAATCTTTCCCAAAATGGCAGGGAAGGAAGACAAATGGTGTATAATCTAATGCAGTTGTCACCGCATCAAAACAAGGAGTGCACCATGAACAGTCTTAGACAAATCTTTTTCGCAGTGGGCTTAACTGCCCTGCTTGGTTTTCACACGGTCTTCGGGGCCGAAGCCCAGTTCTATTTCGACAGGGGAAGCTCTTACTTCAATGAGGGAAATTACGACAAGGCAATCAATGACTATAGTGAGGCAATCTCATTGAACTCCAAATTTATAGAAGCTTTCTACAACCGAGGCCAGGCGTATTACAAAAAGGGACGCTTCGATGAAGCGATCAGCGATTATACCAAAGTGATAGACATGATGCCGAACAATGCCGAGGTTTACAACTTGAGAGGCCTCGCCTATTACAAGAAAGACCGCTTCAGCGACGCCATTGATGACGAGACAAAGGCCATCACCCTTAACCCGACTTTTGTATTTGCTTACCACAACCGGGGTATTTCATATGCAAAGAGCGGCCATTACGATGAAGCCATTGCCGATTACAACAAGGCCCTCTCGCTCAAGCCCGATTACACGGAGGCCTATTTTTCCCGTGGTGTTGCCTATGTAAGAAAGGCATCTTCTGATTTCAAAAGGGCCTGCGATAGCGGAAACAGGTATGCTTGTGACAATCTAAAACAGCTTTCCCAGTAATAGCGCCATTACAAAGAACTGTCGGTAAACAAGTCAAGATACCAAAAGATACAAAGGTCCTTGACCATTTGACCTATTATCTCCTGCATATCGATCTTTCCCCTCAATATTAAGCGGCCGTCAGCACTTTCAGTGCCTTGAGCCTCGAGGGGTGTTTCAACTTTCTCAAGGCTTTTGCTTCAATCTGTCTCACCCTCTCGCGAGTGATGGAGAGATGTTTTCCGACCTCCTCCAGCGTATGGTCCCTGTCGACTCCTATCCCGAATCTTAGCCGAATTACTTGCTCTTCTTTCGGATTCAGGGTCTTGAGGATCCTGAGCATGTTTTCGGTCATCTCAATCGTCTCCGCATCATCAAAGGGTGAAGCGCTCGTCTGGTCCCCGATAAAATCCTCCAGTTTTGTATCTTCATCCCCTATGGGGGTTTGGAGCGCGATCGGGTCCTGAACGGACCTGAAGGCCTCTTCCACCTTTTGTGTCGAAACCCTTAAGTGCGCTGCGATCTCAGAGTTGTTAGGCTCTCTTCCCAGTTGCTGCGATAGGTCCCTGGAGGCCCTCGTCACCTTGTTGTAGAACTCCATCATATGCACAGGGACTCTGATGGTCTTTGTCTGATCGATCAATGCTCTTGTAATGGCCTGCCGTATCCACCAAGTAGCGTAAGTGCTAAACTTGAAACCTTTTTCGTATTTGAACTTCTCCACGGCCTTCATAAGACCGATGTTCCCCTCCTGGATTAGGTCAAGGAGGGAGAGGCCCCTGTTGATATAGTTCTTTGCGATGTTCACTACCAGTCTCAAGTTGTGGGTTGTCAATTCGCTTCTTGCGTCTTCAACAAGTGCCTTCGCCTTGGCAATCCTTTCCCACTGCGCCTTGAGCTCTGGTATCTTCACCCCAGCCTCCGATTCCGCCGACCTGTAAGTGCTCTGCACTTCCCTGGATAGTACCTCCAGTTTCGCGGGGTTTATCCCCTTCCTTTTCTTTTCACTGATGACCTTTTTCAAGTCTTTCAATGATCCATGTCGCGTAATCTTATGCTCCACCTCTGCCACTTGCCTCATAAGGTCTTCCAGAATTTTCAGACTCCTGGTAAGAGCCTCATCATGCCTCTCTTCCTCTCCTTCGTCCACGACCGCAGTTTCTTCAATCTCCCCAGCCTCTGCAGTAAGGGTAGCCTCGACCCTCTTGTAAAAGGGCATGGCGGAAATAATGTCCTTTATGATCTGTTTTCCCTCGGAAAGCCTTTTTGCAAGCTCTATCTCCTCCGCCCTCGTTAGTACACGGATATCCCCCATTGAATGGAAGTATGCCTGCACAAGGTCTTCTGTTTTTTCAAGTTCCCCCGCCTCTTCCTCCTCTGGAAACTCTTCTTCGCTTATGCCCACCTCTTCACGGGATGCCACTTCAATCCCCATATCGTCCAAGAGGTCCAGAAGTTCTTCCAGTTCGTCGGGCGAGAAGGCTTCGGAAGACAATGTATCATTTATTTCGTCATAAGTTAGTGTACCCCGTTTCTTCCCCAGTTCAACGATCTCTTCAAAAAGCTCTTTCTTGTTCATCATCCCACCTCTATTTTCATCTTAACTCTGTTTTTTATTTAATTGAACAATTTCCTATCCTAAAGTATATATGAAAAATTTGAAGAAAATGTGAACAATAAAATAGGTCAGAAAGAAAATCATTGATATATAAAGACATTCGCTGCTCCAATCCGGGCAATACTCGGACACAGTGCTCCAGGCAAATTAACCGTGATATAATTGCTCAAAGCTATTGGGAGGCAGATTATGGAAGAATTCAGAGGCGTGACGGTTGTGAAGAAAGCAAATGTTTATTTCGATGGGAAGGTTACGAGCAGGACAATCCTGTTCGCGGATGGCTCGAAAAAAACACTGGGAGTAATGCTCCCGGGAGAATATGAGTTCAATACCGCTGACAGAGAGCAACTGGAGCTTTTGTCGGGAGAATTGGAGGTTATGCTTCCCGGCATGGCAGTATGGAAGACGGTAAGCGGCGGTGAGTCGTTCGAAGTGCCCGGAGATTCGAAATTCGGTCTAAGAGTCATGACTCTGACCGATTACTGCTGTTCCTTTCTGAAATAGAAAAGTACGGAGCAGACTCTCTGTCGGAAAAAGGTTGAGTTTCGCTGAGCGGAGCTACAAGTTATCTTGGGTTCATCCATAAAACCTACCGCCTGTCCCTTCAGACAATATCGGCAAGAGCTGCAAAAAACGTTACGAAAGGGGTCCCCCCAAAAAAATATGTGCAGGAGGGTTACTAGGGACACATCCCTATTCGCTTGACTTCAGGCCCCTTTCAGTGTAAACTTTGCTCATGCCCAGAATGGCTAGGGCTGTTGCCCCTGGATTACCTCATCATGTGGTCCAAAGAGGGAACAACCGCGAAGACGTATTCTTTGTTCATGAGGACAGAGAAGTGTATCTCTATCTGATGAAGAAATACGCCGAGATGTGGAACACCCCGGTCATCTGCTATTGCCTTATGACCAATCATGTGCATTTTATCGCAAGACCTTCTTCTAGTGTGTCTCTGCAAAAGATGATGCAAGGTGTGACATTATGTTACACCCAGCATATCAACAGAAAATATCGGCGCACTGGCAGGCTCTGGGGAAGCAGATATTACTCGTGCATCGTGGATCGGGAGGTGTATCTATGGGCCGTTGCACGTTACATAGAACAGAACCCCGTTCGCACAATGACGGTTGAATTTCCAGAAGATTATCCATATTCAAGTGCCCGTGCCCATGCCGGCCTTCTTCAGGATCCTGTCCTGGGAGCTGATCTCTTCCACTCCGTCCAGACAATGGACTATGTCGCGTTCCTGAAATCACATGTTCCAGCAGAAGAGTTG
>CAZNTS010000306.1:0-15770 GCA_964576045.1 uncultured Nitrospiraceae bacterium
GGATTTCCGGGATTGATGAGGTGATCCTGAACCGCATAGTGATGAAGCACCTTGCCTTGATACTGCCTTCCGACGGCCTGTTGGGGCAGGCGGTGCCGGGCCCGGGTAACGGCAAATGATCGTAAAGATGTCGAAGATCGAGGTGGTTGGCCCGAAGGGCCTGCTTGAGGATACCCTTGGCCTTCTTAAGGATATGGGCATATTCCAGATAGAGCCAGCGACCGTGGGCTTCGTTGAGAAGGGCAGCGAGGGGCATGTCACCTCTTTTCTGCCCGACGAACACGCCCTGTCGGAAGTACTTTTCTTGGAGAATCTCAGCGAGAGGATCAGGGAACTTTTTTCCTATCTGCCTTCTGTCGAGATACGGAAGAGCTACATCGATCCCCTTCCAGTCATAGACACAATCAGCAAGACGATAGAGAAACATACTGTGACGTGCAGGGAACTGTATCAGAAAAGGGAAGGACTGCAGAAAGAGGTTGCCGAACTCAAGCGATACACTTTTTTTCTCGCAACCCTTTCCTCTCTTCTTGGTAACGTGAGGGAGGTTCCTCATCTCGACTTCATCGGGCTCACGATAAAGGACGCGCAGATGATCGGACGCGTCAGGGAACTGATATCAAGGTTGACCGATTACCGGTTCGAGATGTTTACAGAGACTGAAGAAGACGGTACTATCATCGGTCTTATCACCATCGAAAAGGGCATCTCGGACAGAATCAAGAAATCTCTAAGCGATGAACATATTCCGGAACTACATTTTCCGGCAGCCATAGAAAACCTTTCCTTTCCGGAGAAGCAAGTGTATGTGGAAAGAAGGGTCAGAGAACTGAATGCCGGGATAGCTTGGTCGGATATGGAGCTGGAAAAGTTTGCGAAAAGGTGGATGCCTATCTACGAAAGGGTAAAGGAGTGGGCCGATGAGAGGCTTTCACTTCTGAGGACAACCGCCTCCGTTTTCGAGACCCGGATGTGCTTTTTCATCAACGGATGGATGCCTTCAGCGGACGTCGGAAAACTGAGACAAGGTCTGATCGACAGTTTTGATGGGAAAGTGGCTGTGGAGGAGAAGGGAATACACGAGGAGGACCTCGAAAGAGTACCAATTGTTCTGAAAAACCCTGCCTATTTCCGGCCCTTTGAGCTGCTTGTGAAGATGCTTCCTCTTCCTAAGTACACCTCTTTTGATCCTACTCCCTTCATAGGGATATTCTTCCCGGTTTTTTTCGGACTCATTCTCGGTGACGCGGGGTATGGAGTCGTCCTCCTCATTGCCTCAATAATCGTAAAGAAGCGCTTCAGGAAAAAATGTGATATAAGGGACGCCTTCAGGATACTGCTTATCGCTTCCTGCTATTCGGTCTTCTTTGGTATACTCTTTGGGGAGTATTTCGGCGACCTCGGCCATACGCTCTTCGGACTGAGGCCTGCTCTTGTCGAGCGGCGCGACGCAATGATCCCAATGCTCTATTTCGCTCTCACTGTCGGAGTGGCACATGTAAGTCTCGGGCTTGTTCTCGGTTTCTTGTCCGCGCTGAAGAAGAAGGAAAAAAAAGAGGCTGCTTTCAAGCTGCTGAACGTCGTAGTCATCATCTGCCTGGTGCTAATAGTGCTGTCATTTTTCAAACCTTTCCCGAAGCTCTTGGTGAGGCCTGTCGTCATTCTGATACTCATTCTCACCCCCCTCCTGTTTTTTACCGGAGGACTACTGGCTCCTCTGGAGCTCCTGAAGAGCATTGGCAATGTCGTGTCTTACTCCAGGATCATGGCCATAGGTATGGCCTCTGTTCTGCTCGCCTTCGTGGCTAACAGGCTGGCGGGTATGACAGGGGACATTGTAGTTGGGATAATTGCTGCCGGACTTCTTCACATCATCAATATAGTTCTCGGGGTGTTTTCTCCCACAATTCATTCCCTGAGGCTTCATTATGTTGAGTTCTTCAGCAAGTTTGTGGAACACGGCGGCAGGAAGTTTGAACCGTTCAGGAAGCAGAGTTGAGCGAACATGTGACTGCCCTGCGGTCTGCGCTCAAGAAAAGGAGGGATAGAGAATGGAGAAAGTACTGGTAGCCTTTGCCTCTGCCTTGGCAATAGGACTTTCCGCACTTGCAACTGCATGGGCACAGTCTCGGATCGGGGCGGCAGGTGCTGGCACACTGGCTGAGAAACCTGAGTTGAGTGGGACAATCATCATCCTCCTTGCGATCCCCGAAACAATGGTGATACTTGGCTTTGTGATTGCCACGATGATACTGCTAATGGTTAAGTAACGTGGGATACCTTGAGCTTATCGGTGCCCTCCGGGCGGAGTGCGAGGAGAAGGTTCGAAAGATATGGGAAGAGGCGGAGGCCGAGGCGGAGAAGATAAGGGCGGAGTCATCGAGGCGTATGGCGAAGGTGAAGGCTGATTACGAACGTGATCTCTCCGGAGCTGTAAAGGGCGAGAGAGAGGCTTTACTTTCTGAGGCATGGAACGCGGCGCGGACGAAGAGGCTTGTTGCGGAAGGAGAGCTGTCTGCGCGGTTATACGGTGCCGCTAAAAAGTCCCTCCGCCTGCTGAGAGACGGGCGGTATGAGGCGGTCTTCAGGTCTCTTGCTGCCGAACTTCCTCTGGCCAACTGGCATGAGCTGAGGGTGGCTGCTGAAGACAAAGAGATCGCCAAAGGGTGTTTCCCTGGTTGCGAGATCTTTGAGGATAAAGGCATCAGCGGAGGATTTACGGCGGTGGCGAAGGACGGGGGCTTATGCGTGGTAAATACGTTCGAGAAAAGGCTTGAACGGGCATGGTCCGAAATGCTTCCAAAAATCATGGAGGATTTGTATGAGACTCTTGGAAGAAAATGAGGAGGCTGGATACCCATTAGAGTATCTTCTGTCGAGAATAAGAGGGAAGAGGGTGTCACTCATTTCCGACTGGGAATCTCTTGTACGTTCGGTAGGTCCCCTCGACCTTTCTTCCCTCCACCAAGGCAGGAAGGGACCGGATTCAGCTGACGCCTTATGGGGGCTGCTGCTCACTGAATTTAGCTGGGTCTTCAGGCAGATGGATCGAGCGCTCAGGGAGATATTCAGACCGTTCTTCCTCTATTCGGAACTCAGGACGCTATTCTTTTGCCTTAGATACAGGATGAAGGACGAGACAGCGAAGCTGGAACGCATTCTCAACTACAGCCTGTTTTCGAAACAGTTGAAGCGGGTTCTCAGAAAAAGCAAGGACTTGGTTGATATGATAGCGGCTGTCGAGAACGTATTTGTCGGCATTTCGCCTGAGTTCAAAGGCATCAAAGCAGCATTTCTGAAAGATGGCCTAAAGGGCGTTGAACAGATGCTCACGAACACCTACCTCGAATATGTGATACGAACAGATCTCCATCCGCATATCAGGGTGTTCTTTTCTCGCATCATCGACGCCAGGAACATCATCACCGTTTATAAATATCTCAGGTGGGAAGTGTCCGGGACACCACGTTTTCTGAGCGGTGGACGCTTCTCATGTAGAAGACTTAGGGAAATCACGGGCAGAGCGAATATATTTGGGGTGATCTCGCTTGTCAGTAGCCTTACAGGGGTAGATGTTGAGAAACCCGATGCTAGCGGTGTGGAGAACGCCCTCTATAAGGGTATGACGCGTTTCTTGAGAAGGCAGGGTAGAGATATTTCGGGCATCGGGCTTATCCTGGACTATCTCTGGCGCTGCTCAGTTGAAGTCAGGAACCTCGGAGTCCTCATCTACTCAGGGGATGTCGAACGGGAGTCTATGCTTGCAGAGCTAGTGCAATGAAAAAGATCGTGTTTGTTACCGGTCCAGACGCTGAATATGGCTTTAGACTGAGCGGTGTCGCTCACCAAGTCACAAAGGAGGAAGACGCAGAGGATGTGCTTAGGAAACTGATGGCTGAACCGGAGACCGGGCTTGTCGTTGTGGACGAACGGCTAATTCGGGGAGTTCCTGAATCAAAGCTCAGGGAGATGGAAAAGCGGTGGTACGGAATGCTCTTAGTACTCCCCTCTCCCGAAAAATTCGGCGTAGAGATTGAGGATTATGCAATGAGACTGATCAAAAGGGCGATTGGATACCACGTGAGGTTGAACTTATGATAGGGCACATAAAAGGCATATCAGGTCCGACCGTGAGTGTTGAGATGGCGGGACTGAAACTCTATGAAAGGGTCTACGTTGGCCATGTGATGCTGACCGGTGAAGTAGTGAGACTGGAGCGGGACAGAGCAGTAATCCAGGTTTATGAGAGTACGAAGGGGCTTGGGATAGGTGAACCGGTGAAGGGCGCTGGAATGCCGCTTACCGTAAGACTTGGACCGGGGCTTCTGCACGGAATGTTCGATGGACTCCAGAGGCCTCTGGATAAGCTGAAAGAAGATATGGGACCTTTTATAACCACCAGTAAGGAGATATACGCTCTGGATTATCTGAAGAGGTGGAAGTTTCATCCTCTTAAAAAGAAGGGGGACGAAGTGAATCCAGGTGAGATAATCGGTCATGTGGAGGAAGGGGCCTTCGAGCACTTTATCATCAGTTCGCGAAAAGGGACTGTCTCCTGGATAGCTGAAGATGAGCTGAGCCTGAATGAGACTATTGCAGAGCTTGATGACGGTGTGGGTATCTTCGGGTGTAATGAGTGGCCGGTTCGTATGGCCAGGCCTTACAGGAAGAAGCGTACGTCTTTTGAGCCACTTCTGACTGGCCAACGTTGCATCGATTTCCTTTTCCCTTTTGCAAGAGGAGGCACTGCGATCTTTCCGGGCGGTTTTGGAACGGGCAAGACGATTCTTGAGCAGTCTATTGCCAAGTTCGCAGCAGCTGATATGGTTGTATATGTGGGGTGCGGTGAGCGTGGCAACGAGATGGCGGAGCTCATAGGAGAGTTCGAGATGCTAAAGGACCCGTGGACAGGCAGGAGACTGATGGAAAGGACTATCCTTGTTGTGAACACATCCAATATGCCTGTTGCTGCCAGGGAGGCTTCCATTTATACCGCGGTAAGCATGGCTGAGTATTACAGGGACATGGGCTATCATGTGCTGCTCCTTGCTGACAGCTTGTCGAGATGGGCCGAGGCGCTACGCGAGATATCCTCGTCCCTAGAAGAAATGCCGGGAGAGGAGGGCTATCCCACATACCTCGCTTCGAGACTTTCCTCTTTTTTTGAGAGAGCTGGAGTTGTCGAGACATTAAGCGGTAAGATTGGTTCCCTTACTATGATTCTTTCCGTGTCGCCTCCTGGAGGTGACTTTACCGAGCCTGTTACTCAGGCGTGTCTCCGGACTGCAGGCGCGTTCATAATGCTGGATACATCACTTGCGCATAGGAGGCATTTCCCTGCCATCAACTGGTTCCAAAGCTATTCTCTCTATGAAAAGGATATCTCGGGATATCTCATGGAAAAAGTTTCCGTAGAATGGGAAAGCTTGAGGCAGAGGTGCAGCGAAATGCTCCAGAGGGAGGAAACACTGAGAGAGGTTGCGGAGATCGTCGGTTCGGAAGGGCTCCAGGATGCCGACAGGCTACTGATGAAGGTGGCCGAGACGATACGCATGGAGTTTCTCTGTCAGAGCGCCTATACCGAAGACGCCTTCTCGCCGCCGGATAAGACGCTTGGGAAGATTCGAGAGATACTGGCATACTATGACGCTTCTCTCGCTCAACTGAAGGATGGCAAGACGCTCGATGAGATTATGAAAGGTTAAATCTCAGCCCATGTAGAATTTGATGAAGCCCTTTTTCTCGAGGTTTATTTCTCTCTTACCTTTATAATTATCGCATTTATCCTGTCTATGCGGACGAGCGCATCGTAAAAGTCCCTCTTTGAGAGTTTTGAGATCTGTACTAGTTGGTCTCCGACCTTGAGCACGGTTCCTTCAAGGTCCTCGCCCGCGTCAAGTCTGATCGATACTCGCTTGCCCACCTGGTCCTTTAGTATATCTCTGATACCAGCGTTGATGTCGAATTTTGTATCCTCGGCGAACAACTGTGAAGTCGAGAGACAAAAAGCCAAAATAAAGACTGCCACTAAGATCCTTCTTGCTGTCATTTTAAACCTCCCTTTGAAACAGTTTATCGGAAATTTGAGAAATCACGGCTTTCCCGTCTCCGGGGCTTTAACATGTTCGTGCGTCTGTAGATGAGGCATGCAATATTCGTAATCCCCTTCGCACTTGGAACAGTATCTGAAATCCATCTTTATGTCATCATTCTCGGTCATCCCGCATATCGTGCATTTATGGATGGTGGTTTTTCCGCGCGGTGTATTGAGGGATTTGAAATGTCTACTTCTCTGGTAAGCAGATGTGGTGTTGATAATATCCCTCCCGAAGAAGAGGAAATAATTGAGGACAGAGACGAGGGCGGCTGCCTTTGCAGGCAACGATGAGGTAATGACTGTGAAGGCGATAAAGAACCAGTTCAGCCACGCGAGATACTTCACTTTTACTGGAATAACAAAGAATAGAAGTATTTCAAAGTCCGGGTATATATATGCGAATGCAAGGAACAGCGAGAGGTTCAGGTAAAGGGCGGTTGAGCCCTGTCCTGTAATGAATGCCGCGATTACCGTACCAGCGGTCCCGGTCAGATAATAGATATTGAACCTGAAGCTTCCCCATTCGCGTTCCAATCCTGTGCCCACGATATAATAAAAATAGAGTATAAAGATTATCCACAGAAACGATACAGCTGGCGGGATGAATACAAAGGTGAACAACCTCCATACCTCGCCCTGCATTATGAGGAGGGGGTTGAGCCAGAGTTTGCTTATGGCGTTGTTTTCTGGATAGGCATAGGTGAGGAAATAGACGAGCGCATTGATGCCGATTATATAGATCATCAGATCCCTTATCGCGAATCTGCCGAGCGTCCGTTCAAGTTTGTTCAGTAGGCTCATAATGTCACCCTGGTCTCTATTATAAGGGAAATGCAGTATCGTCGTCTCCAGACGAATGATTCTAACAGGGGGGAGCATTTTGTCGCAAAATAGATGAGTGGTATAATACCCGCAGGGAAAGGTCATGAGACTTTCTGAGCATATATATACTACTATCTCGTCCATCCGGGGTCCCCTGCTTTTTGCAGAAAAGGTGTTCAGAGCGAGGGTAGGGGAAGTCGTGAGGGTTGTTTTTCCGGACTCCAAAGAGATGGAAGGAGAGGTGCTCAAGATAGATGGTGAGACAGTTCTGATACAGGTGTATGGGGAAACGCGCGGCCTTGATATCAGGAATTCTTCCGTGGTCTTCAGCGACTCGGTAAAAAGGGCCCCGCTGTCTCAGGAAGTTGTAGGACGCGTTTTCAGCGGGTCGTTTAACCCAAAGGACGGCGCGCCTATGTTCATCCCGGAAAGATGGTCCCCCGTGACAGGGTTTCCGATAAATCCGTCGTCTAGGGCAAGGCCGGAGGATTTCATTGAAACCGGTTTTTCATGCATTGATGCCCTTAATACCCTTGTGAAGGGACAGAAGCTGCCGATCTTCTCAAACGCAGGACTGCCCTCAAAGGAACTTGTCGCGGGAATTCTTAAGAACGCAAGGACAGAAGTTGCGGGCCAGACGGGCGGCTTTGTGGTAGTCTTTGTCGCTGTGGGCCTCACTTTCCATGAGTATTCTTTCTATACAAGGGTCCTTCATGAGATGAAGACCGGGTTTGTCGCCTTTGCGAACATGGCTGATGAACCTGTGGTCGAGAGACTTCTCGCACCGAGGTTCGGCCTTACAGTGGCGGAATATCTCGCCTTCGAAAAGGGGATGGACGTTCTTGTAGTGATCACCGATATGACGAACTACTGTGATGCCCTCAGGGAAGTCTCGACAGCCCGGGAGGAATTGCCGGGCAGAAGAGGATATCCCGGTTATATGTACTCTGACCTCGCTTCACTCTACGAACGCGCAGGAAGGATAAGGGGCATGCACGGCTCCGTGACTATGCTCCCCGTAGTGACTATGCCTGAGGACGACATCACTCATCCCATCCCCGACCTTACCGGCTATATCACGGAGGGTCAGATAGTACTGAGCAGGGAACTCCACCAGAAGGCCATATTCCCTCCCGTGGACGTGCTTCCGAGCCTTTCGAGGCTTATGCAGAGCGGGATAGGGAAGGACCACACAAGAGAAGACCACAGGAAGACATCGAACCTACTTTATAAGTACTATTCGAAAGGAAGGGACCTCCGGAGGCTTGAGGCTATAGTGGGAAGGGACGGGATGACGGAGGGTGACAGGATGATGCTGGACTTTGCAGAGAGTTTCGAAAGGGAGTTCGTTCATCAGGGAACTTTCAGGAGAAATGTCTTCGAGTCTCTTGACACAGGGATCAATCTTATGAAAAAGTTCGGGCTGGAATAAGATGTTTGTGAACGATTTCTGTATCGAGAAGAATATCTATTACCACGACACTGATTGCGGTGGAGTGGTTTATTACGCGAACTATCTGAAATATATGGAGGAGGCGCGGACAGAGTATCTTCTGACAAGGGGTGTAGAACTGCCTCGACTTGCCGAAAAGAATATATGGTTTGTAGTCGCAAGGGTAGAGATAGATTACAAGGCCCCCGCACATTATCAGGAAAGGCTGAAAGTGTCTGCCCGGGTGGAGGAAGTCAGACTTTCTACTGTAAAATTTTTTCAGGAAGTCAAGAAAGATGGCGCACTTCTAGCCAAAGCGACCACATTACTTGTCTGTGTTGGAAAGGATTTCAAACCTGTTTCGGTACCTGAAGAAATCAGGAAAGCGTTAATATAATAACCCCCTTTCTAGCCCTCTTGAATTATGTGTGGGAATAGCAACTATGCTAGTACGGAAGCACGGGTTTATTAATTGGTGATTATATCAGTTATATTGGGAGTTATATAATTATCTTAAAGTAATTGTTTAATATTCTCAAAGATTGTAACTATTGAAGTTTTTGACATGGGCAGCACATGTTGCATATGGGATACATAGAGGAAAGTATACTTCATGGCACGGAAGGCATCCTCAGCGCAATTACTTACAGTTCTCAAGACAGGATCGGAGTGTACGACCCCGAATGTGTGAGTGAGATAGAGTATCGTCGATATCATGAGAAGGATGTACTTCAAGCCAAGAAATTATTGACATCTCAGAAGTCCGATGATGCCTGTTGCCTTGACATTGTCTTTGGCATCCGTAATACTTCTCCTATATGAGAGAAAGCAGTCTGCATCCGGATCTGCCGTTGATCCAGGACGCTGAGTTCAACGGAAAGATTGTTCTTGTGAGGTTCGACCACAACGTGGTGAAGGGTGGCGTGATAAGGGACCCCTTCAGGATCGACCGCACGGTGGGCACGCTCTTTCATATTGTCGAACGGGGCGGCAGGCCCATCATGATGACCCATGTCGGTAGACCGAAGGACAAGAAGACGGGAAAGATAGAATGCAGGCCCGATGAGTCTGTTGATCCCATTGTGCAGTATCTCGAACAGAAACTACATACAAAGCTGTATACTCCCCGTTTTCCAGTGGATATGGAAAAGGGGATTATGGGCATTGATACTTCGATCAATCTTGCGATTAGGGAATTGAGGGAGCGCAGAATAGGCGGAATCTATCTACCGAATACTAGGTGGTTTGCGGGGGAAGAGGCAGAGGGTGCCTTGCGTGAGGCGTTTAGCCTCCAGCTGGCTGGACTTGCAGACATCTATGTCAACGATGCCTTCGGATCATGGCAGCCTCATGCATCTACATACAATATCACCACTCATCTACCTTCATATGCAGGATTCCTGATGCAGCAGGAGGTGATGAACCTCAGCAGTGTGCTTAATCCGGAAAGACCGTTTATCGCCGTGGTTGCAGGCGCAAAGTATGACACGAAGATTCGGCCTCTATATGCCATTTATGAAAAGGTGGACCGTCTTATATTGGGTGGTGTTATTTACAATACCTTTCTCTGTGCCAAATACGATGTGAAGATCAAGGGCGTCGCAGAGGAGGACATCACACTTGCGAAGGATCTTGTAGAGAAAGATTCGAGCAGTCGGAAGATCGTTGAACTCCCCCACGTCGTTGAATCCGATACTGTTGAAGGGAGGATTGATGGAAAGTACAGGACCGTTTCTGTAAAGGATTTTAGGCCGGGGAATTCCTTTGGTTACTTCCTTGATATCGACCCCGCGTCGTTTGAAGACAGGGCGGTTGCTGAGGCGATAGGGAGCGCAAAGACGATATTTGTGAACGCTGTCATGGGGTACACGCCTCATTTCACCACGGGTTCTCAGGCTCTCGACCATACCATTGACAGTAATAGGAGTGCGATGAAGATGTATGGGGGCGGCGATACCCTCCAAGAGTTCAAAGACCTCTGCCCTGGACTCTACCTCTCGGTGATGGACAATGCGAGCTACTATTTTTTCACAGGTGGCGGCACTGTGCTGACTGCTATCGAACAGGGAAGCCCCTACGGTCTCAAGCCGGTCCAGGCGCTGATAGAATCAAAAAAGAGCCTCACTGGCGGGGCATAGGTTGTCATTTTTACATCAAACGTAGGGAGGGAGCATATGTCAAACTTGATTCTGAGGGCGATGATCAATGCCCTGTCGATAGTGATAGCTGTCAAGCTCGTTGACGGCCTGACTTTTTCTGGTGAGTGGTGGAAAATGATAATTGTGGGTGCTGTCTTCGGCCTTGTCAATTCTGTTATTAAACCTATTGTGCAGTTCTTCACTTTTCCTTTTATTATCCTTACCCTCGGTCTCTTTACCCTGGTTATTAACACACTTATGCTTGCCCTTACAGCGTCCTTTTCTGATTCGTTCAATCTCGGGTTTCATATCTTGGGCTTCTGGCCGGCGTTTTGGGGAGCAATAATAGTGAGTTTTGTAAGCATGCTTCTGTCGTGGATGACGGGCCTGAAAAGTATCAGATACCACAGAGATACTGGTAAATGGCAAGAGTAGCATTCTTTGGTTTCTTGCTATGTGGAGCCATAGCTGCCGCATATTTTCTCTCTCTTGATTTTCCAGATGGTCTTGTCATTCGTCAAAGCGAAATAAACCGTGCTGAGAAGACCGGGCAGCCTCTTCCAGCAGTTATTTATGTTCCTTTAGTACGGTCTAATGCAATCACCCTCGAACCATCACGGCTATCTGTTCCTCTGCAGGATGTGACAGTCTCAGAGGCGGCGCTCAAAGAGTTCCGAGAATATCTTTTTTCAGGAACCAAGCTTGAAGAGACTTTCAGTGCTTCCTTTGGGATCACCTATACAGAGTTCGTCTCGTTATGGGGGAAGATGTAGCATGAGACTAGAAGAGAAAGTGAGGACCGCCTTGTCTGCAGGAGGCGAGGAACTGTGGCAATTGGTAAGGGAAAATCATCCCGCTGTCATTGCAAGCGCTGTTCTGAACAGGAATCTCACTGAAGATATGGCGGTTTACATAGTGAGGAAAAAAGGGGCACCGACGGACTCGTTGGAATTTCTCGCGAAGGACTTGAGGTTTAAGGACAGCTATCTGCTCAAAGTCGCCCTATGTAGGAACCCGAAGACATCCCAGCAGACAACATTCACTCTTTTGAAATTCCTCAGGATATTTGACTTGTCGGACCTCACGCGGGACCAGAGGATTCCGCTTAATGTGAGGCAGAAAATAGAGCAGATGATTGCCGAAAAAATACCCTCTATGCCCTCTGGCATGAAGAGTGCTTTGTCTAGGAGGGCAAACAGTACCATCATTGCGCTCCTCCTTGAGAAAGGTGAGGAGAGTACCATAAATGCGTGTCTCGACAGTCCTACGCTTACCGAAGGTCTTTTGTATAAATTGATATGCAAAGACGCGAGACCGCTACTGGTGCGGATTGTAGCGGAGCACAGGAAATGGTCTCTACGTTATACAATCCGTTTCGCACTGATCAGGAACTTCAACACCCCAATGGTGCGTGTCACGGAATTCATAAGGAAGATGAAAACAACTGATCTTAAAGACTTATACGCAGACCCCAAGCTTCCCACGTCAACCAAGCCGTTTATATTTAGTGAGCTTCTTCAGAGGAATGAGCGTACCGAAATAACGAAGGAGGAGGTATACACGCTTTCGGAAGAGGATTCGGATGAATGATTCAAGCTCTCTGATTTTAAACATTGTCATGTATCAGGGATCTTTCTGAATTTGCTAGTTTACCTACGCAAGGGGGATAAGGAGAAACGAGCATATGCAGTGCTGAATACGTGGAATAATGCGAATCGATGCTCGAACCGAAGTCGGAGAGAGGTGACGATCAGGTTAGAAGAAGATCCTTAGTGTGCGTTAAATATTGACGTTGGCGCTCATATTTCCAAATATTTTAGGTGTCAGTTAACATCTGCCTTGACGATTCCGGTAAATAGCCTTTAGTTTTTTCCTCGAGTAGCCAAAAGCTACGAATAGATATGCAAGGTTACAATAACGAACTAGGCAATGTTGGCGCGAAAAAAAAGATATTCTGGAATCCTATGAATGCTAATAAGGGAGCGCGATAAGAAGCTGGAACGGGCAGTAACAAAACTTCGCGAATAAGCGAGGAATACACGCCCGAAAAATAAGAAGATAAATATTCAATTTACAATAAAGAATTTGGGCTAAGTACAATCTATTGCTGCCCACAAGGGAATTCCATAGCAGTCTGACAGCATTTCTCACAAGTACCTATTAGGCTATTTAAATGAATTACGAGAACTCCCTGTTGCTTTTGGCACAGGGTTGAATCGTTCCGATGATTTTGTATCGAGAATTTCTGGTGCAGCTTGCGGCATCAAATTGGCGAAACGCCCTGCGCTCTTGGCGCAGGGGTAGTCAATTTGAAAGAAATTCTTTACGAGAAGATGAAATGGCTTAATAGTCGGCTCGTTAATACTTTCTGCTTTTTCTTGTCACTGATGCCTAAGCATTTCCTTATCACTTGCAGTGCTATTCAATCCCCTCTCTAATGGAAGGAAGATAAATAATAGCAGCTGTTGTCTGTGATACAATGAATAGTAAAGGAAGATGCAGTGAGGATATGGACATAAAGAGGCAGCTCAACCCTTCCCAGTTTGCGGCGGTCACAAGGAGTGATGGGCCGCTCCTTGTCATTGCCGGGGCTGGCTCCGGCAAAACAAGGGTGATAGAATATCGCGTGCTTTATCTCGTCGAGAAGAAGGTGAACCCCCGTTCGATCCTTCTTCTCACCTTCACGAGAAGCGCTGCGCGTGAGATGATCTACCGCGCTGCTAGGCATGATCCCAGGTGCAAAGATGTTGAAGGCGGGACGTTCCATTCCTTTGCATACAAACACCTCAAAAAATATGCGAAGGTAATGGGATTGACCGAATCTTTTTCTCTACTGGATGAAGGAGACTCAGGGGAGGCTATCTATCGATGTGCGACGAAACTCGGCCTGTACGACAAAGAAAAACGTTACCCGAAAAAGGATACGCTGAGAGTGATTATCAGTATGTCTTTAAACAAGGGAATGGCGATTTCTGAGGTGCTCAAGAAGGAGTATCCCCATTTTCTTGAGTATACGGACGACATCGAAAATCTAAGGAAGGAATATGCCGCTTACAAGATTGACAAGAATTACCTAGATTACGACGACCTCCTAGTTTTTCTCAGAATTCTCCTCGAAAACGAGGAGATACTTGACCGCATTTCCCGCAGGTTCAAGTACATCATGGTGGACGAATACCAGGATACGAACAGGCTACAGGGGGACATCTCCTCTCTTCTTGCTAAGAAACAAAGGAACATAATGATTGTGGGAGACGATGCCCAGAGCATTTACGGCTTCAGGGGAGCTTCGCATGAGAATATCATGGAATTTCCGAGGAAGTTCCCAGAATGCAAGATCATAAAGCTGGAAGAAAACTATCGCAGCACCCAGGCAGTCCTGGACGTTGCCAATGCGGTCTTGGAGAATATGAAAAACAAGTACTCCAAATGTCTCGTTTCTGCGAAAATGCGGACGGGAGAAAAGCCCTGTCTGTTTTTTTTCAGGGATTCCCATGAAGAGGCAGAATGGGTGGCTGATAGGATAAAAAGTCTGAGGGACGAGGGTGTGCTTCTCAGCCAGCAGAGCGTGCTTTTCCGCTCGCAGTATCTTTCTATTCCACTCCAGGCGGAATTGAGCAGGAGGAACATCCCCTTCGAGGTCTTCGGGGGCCTGAAATTTTATGAGACAGCCCATGTTAAGGATGTGGTGGCACACCTTAAGATACTCGTAAATCCGAGGGACGAGCTCGCATGGAGCAGAGTCCTGACACTTCTCGACGGTGTGGGGCCGAGGACTTCGGAGCATCTTTCTGAGGAGATACTAGGGTGCGCCTCGTTTACTGAAATCCTTGTCGGTGTCTTCAGGAGACACGACAAAGGCTATCGGTATTCTGATGGCCTCGCCAGGCTCGGTGCATTTTTGAGAGCAGTCCGAGGTCAGGGCCTGAACGTGGGTGAGCAGTTCGGTCTTGTACTTGAGTACTATATCCCACTGCTCAAAGACCGCTTCGATGATTGGCACCTTCGAATAAACGATCTCGAAACACTCCGGCAGGCATCTTCAAAATACTCTTCACCGGAAGACTTTCTTGAAGATTTTGCCGTGGAACCACCCGAGAGGGGGGTCTGGAGGGTCGAGCCTTCCACACCCGATGATGACAAACCCCTTACGCTTTCGACTATCCATTCTGCGAAAGGCCTGGAATGGGAGTGCGTATTCCTGATTGGACTGATGGACGGGGTGCTTCCTGTCGCGTTCGCACTGGACCAAGAGGACGAGTTGGAGGAGGAGCAGAGGCTTTTTTACGTGGGGATCACACGCGCAAAAAACCGTCTTTTCCTCTCCCTTCATCACGAAGGCTTCAGGGGAGGCATTACTCAATTCAACAAGATGTCGAGGTTCATAGATATCCCGAACGTCATGTCGAAACTTAGTACCTGTGTCCTTCCCGAAGGCGAAAGAATGGTGTCTGGAACTGGATTTGAAAGAGGATCGCAGCTTTTTGACAAGCAGTCGCTTCTGAAGCGTGTCATCGATCTGTCCGTCCCAAAGGTGGAAGAATCGAAATGATACATCCCACCAGAACAAATCTACTGCTTCTCAAGGAAAAAGCTCACTCGGTCAACAACAGCATAGGGATCCTTAAGGCAAGGAGACAAGCCCTAATACGGGAGTTCCTTTCAACAACAGTGCCCTTTCTTAGATCGCGGGAAGACATAAGGAAGGCCTATGGGAAGGCGATGGGAGAACTTGCCCTGAGTCTTGGGAACGAGGGAAAAGAGAGTGTTGAATCGATATCTTTCGTCGCAAGAAGGGACATGGGAGTCGAGATTACCGAGAAGGGCATTTGGGGATTGAAGTACAGGGATCTGATTATGCATGAATCGCCGGTGAGAAGGCCGGATGAGAGAGGCTATGATTACCTGTCCACAACCCCCCACCTCGAAGAGTGCACCAGTCTTTTCGAAAAGATTGTGGAGTCTATGATCGAGATCGCGACGTTCGAAAGCAAACTGAAGAGACTCGGTGAAGAGATACTGAAAACGACGAGAAGAATAAGGGTTCTGGAAGAGAGGATACTGCCTGACCTGAGGATGCAGATAAGGACCATTGCACAATATATCAGCGAGAGAGAAAGAGAGACATATTACCGGTTGAAACATTTCAAGAACCTTACATATTCCCAGCGGGGAGGCAAAAAGCAGTGATTGGGTACGGGGCATTGTTTCAAATATCGCGGATCTTATGCCCCTTAATGTTTTTTGGGCTCTTTTTTTGCGGTACAGGGCATTCAGGTGA
>CAZNTS010000307.1:0-4623 GCA_964576045.1 uncultured Nitrospiraceae bacterium
TAAGGGTTGTGGCGGACCATATCCGGTCCGTCACGTTCCTCCTCTCAGAAGGCCTGATGCCTTCTAACGAAGGCAGAGGATATGTCCTCCGAAGGATTATAAGGAGAGCTTCCCGTCACGCCAGAATATTGGGTATCCATAAACCGGTGCTTTATGCGCTGGCTGATTCGGTTGCCGAGAACATGGGAAGTATCTATCCGGAGCTCCAAGAGGAGAGGGATAGGACTGCTAAGATACTGATGATTGAAGAAGAGCGCTTCGCCCGGACACTGGAGCAGGGAATGCGCGTGATGGACGATCTTATTGCGGGCATAGACAAATCAGGACAAAAAGTAATCCCCGGCAGCGAACTCTTCAAGCTGTATGACACTTTTGGCTTCCCACTTGACCTTGCCCGTGATATCGCCACTGACAACGGCCTACACATCGATGAAGAGGGATTCCAGCAGGAGATGGAGATACAGAGGGAAAGGGCAAGGGCCTCCTGGGTCGGAGAAGAAGAGGCAGTGGCATCCATATACAGGGAGATTATCTCGGAAATTGGCAAGACGGAGTTCACTGGCTATGAATCGCTCGAATCTGAATCTGTGACAACCGCCCTCCTCAAAGACGGAAAGGTCATTAAAGAGGCGAACGAGGGTTCAGAGGTCGAGGTCTTCCTCGATAAGACACCTTTTTACGGAGAATCCGGAGGACAGGTTGGGGATACGGGAGAAATGACCGGCGATAATGTCAGGGCGACGGTACATTATACTGGAAAGCCGCTTGATGGGCTCCACTCGCATATGGTCAAAATCATGAAGGGAACCCTCCACGTATGGGACAGGGTCCGCTGCAAGGTGGACGCCGAAGAAAGAAGAGCGACGATGAGAAACCACACCGCGACTCATCTGCTGCAGGCATGCCTTAAGTCTATACTGGGAGACCATGTGAAGCAGGCCGGCTCGCTGGTGTCGCCTTCCCGTCTCCGTTTCGACTTTACTCATTTCTCCGGCCTGGCGGAATCCGAGATCACTGCTATCGAAGATATGGTGAATGAAAAGGTCCTCGAAAACCGTCCCGTTGCCACTACTGTCATGGATGTGAAAAAAGCAATCGACTCAGGGGCCACTGCCCTCTTTGGCGAAAAATACGGCGAATCGGTGCGCGTAGTTTCCGTGCCTGGCTTCAGTTCTGAACTCTGCGGGGGCACTCACTGTACTGCCACAGGCGACATTGGGCTTTTCGTGATAGTAGCCGAGGGCAGCGTGGCATCTGGCATAAGGAGAATAGAGGCATTGACGGGAAAAGAGGCCTTCCGCTCGTTCAGGGAAAAGGCTGCGGAGATCAAGAAAATCAGCGAACTGCTCAAGACGGACGTTGCATACGCAAGGATAGAAAGACTTGTCTCAGACATGAGAGCTCTCGAAAGGGAGAGAGACTCGATGAAGACGAAGGCCGTGACGAAAGACCTGTCGTCTGTACTCGAGCGCGCACGCAACATACACGGGATAACCGTCCTCTCTCTCAGGATGGACGGTCTTGAACAAAAGGATCTCAGGACCCTCGCTGACACCATAAGGGACAGGGTCGGCTCCGGGATCATCTTTGTAGCGTCGGCGAAGGATGGCCAAGCATCCATGCTCACAATGGTGACGAAGGACCTGACGGAAAGGTTTAACGCGGGAGAGATACTTAGGGAACTAGCTGCTTCTACAGGTGGCAGAGGCGGCGGAAAAGCCGAGATGGCACAGGGCGGCACAAACAAGATCGATGCACTGGACAAGGCGCTGGAATCGTTATACGATATTATTGAAAAGAAGGTGGGGGTCATCGGGACAAAAACTAAGAAGTAGCTCTAGGCCCGTTTAGAATTCGTCTCGTCCCTTGCCATGACTTGTAACTCTTTGTAGGGAGGTGCCGTATGACTTTTTTCGATGCTGTGAGAAATGCATTACTAGCCGGCTTCGGCGTCCAGGAGAAGGTGAGCGAGTTCATTAGCGAGCTGGTAAAGAAAGGGGAGTTGAGCGAATCCCAAGGCGCAAAGCTAGTTAGGGAATGGTCGGAGAAGGCTGACAAGAGCACCGAGCAGATCGGCAGAAGCCTTTCTGAGATCATCGGCAAGACGATGGAAAAGATGGCTATCCCTACAAGAGAAGACTTAGAGAAGCTGAATAAGAAGATCCAGATCCTTTCGACCCGTGTAAAGAAGCTGGAGGGGATCAAGGCTGAACCGTATCCGGGTGAGGAGGAAGGATCCCGGGAGGCATAAGGCCTGTGGATCTTTTCGGAGTTTCCCGCACCTACAAATCCGCAAGAAGGCTTCAACAGATCGTCAACGTCTTCCTTAAACATGGCTTTGGACGTTTCATAGACCAGGTCCATCTCGGCCGGTACATTCCTTTTGCAAAGCGCCTTAAAGCGTTCGGCCAGTGGCCGGCACTCAAAGGCCCGTCAGTGCCGGAACGGTTGAGGACCGCCTTTGAAGAGCTTGGACCAAGCTTTATCAAACTCGCCCAGATCCTCTCCTCCAGGCCCGACCTTATCACGTCAGAGTATGCGAACGAATTCAAGAAACTCCAAGATGAAGTGCCACCCTTCCCTCTGGAGGAGGCGAAACGGATCGTGGAGGAGGAATTCGGGAAGCCCCTCCGCACGCTCTTTCTCCAGTTCCTGGACGAACCTGTTGCAGCAGCATCCATTGCTCAGGTCCATTTTGCAAAACTAATCGATGGCTCCGACGTGATCGTGAAGGTACAGCGCCCCGGGATACGTGATCAGATAGAGACCGACATAAATATTCTGTGGACTGTTGCACGTCTGCTGGAACGTCACGTCCCTGAAAGTCGATTTTTCAATCCATCGGGAATAGTGGACGAGTTCTCCAAGACGCTGCGCAGGGAGCTGGACTTTGTCGGTGAGGCACGGAACTGCTCCCGCTTCGCTAAGAACTTCAAGGACGACCCCGATATCCATATTCCGCGTGTCTATCCAGACCTCGTAACGGAGAAGGTTCTCGTGATGGAGAGAATCGAAGGGACAAGGATAGATAATATTCCAGGTATAGTTTCGATGGGCCTCGACCGCAAGAAGCTCGTCGAGATAAGCGTCAACGCTTATTTCAAGATGGTCCTTGAGAACGGATTCTTCCACGCAGACCCCCATCCGGGCAATATCCTTGTGACACCTGAGGGTAGACTTGCCTTCGTGGATTTCGGCATTGTCGGGAGCGTGACACCCGAAATGATGGGGACGATGGCGAACACGTTTCTGGCCCTGATCAACAAGGACTTTGACGCGCTCATCGAGCGGTACGTCGAACTCGGGTACGTCCCTGAGAACCTGGACCTCGACAAGTTCAGGCGTGAATTCAAGACAGACCTCCTTAATTACCTCGAACCGCTGTACGGCATGACGCTCCAGGAGATAAATTTTGCCCAGTATCTCGATATCATCACTCATATCGCATTAAGACACAGGATGCAGATACCCGCGGACCTACTACTGGTTAACAAGGCGCTTCTTATCCTCGAAAATATCGGCAGAGAACTGGACCCTAGCTTCGATTTCGTCGCAGCCGCGGCTCCTTACGCCGAGAAGATTGTGAAGAGCAGGTACAGCCCTTCACGCATCTATGAAAAGGCAAGCAAGAACCTCATGGAGCTTGGAGATTTCGCCGTCCTCTTGCCGAAACAGGTGAAGATGATAATACAGAAGATCCTGCGGGACGATCTGCACTTGAAGATGACTCACATAGGCTTGGACCGGTTCATCACTGACATGGACCGCTCGAGCAACCGCATCACTTTCGGCCTGATCATCGCTGCCATGCTGCTCAGTTCGGCGATCATGCAGTCGTCCGGGGTCGGCTCGAAGATTTTCGGTATGTCGGTGCTCGGACTCACCAGCTTCTTCCTGGCCTTCCTTCTGGGGATATGGCTGATCATATCCATAATCCGGTCGGGAAGACTCTAACGACTAGAAACTTATGATACATATCATATCCCCGGCCTGTCTGTTAAACTAGCCAGGGGGAAAACCTGAAATAACTCTATTTGCAGTCCAACAACCTATTCACTGAACAGGTTCAGATACATATGAGAAAGAAGTAGTGTAAAACAGAGGGGTAACTTTGTGAGGAAAAGGGTACCCCTCGATGAGAGTATTCAGCATAGCGAAGGGATTTCATTATCTTGCCAGGCGAGCTTTTCCCGATCTTTCATAGAAGGAACTTGACCGGCTAAGGGCGATAAGACTCCGGAGGCAAACTAAAGATGCGATATTGGTGTGTGGGACCTTTGGGATAAGCAGGGCGACGCTTTATCGGTGGATACAGAGGTTTGACCCAAAAGACCTATCTTCCCTTAAGGAGCGATCCCGACGGCCTCGGAGATTGAGGAAGCCGACATCGTCCTACAGACTCATCGTGGAAGTGAAGGCGCTGCGTCGGCAATATCCTCGATGGGGGAAAGAGAAGCTCACTCCACTTCTATTCCTCAAAGGCTGGGATGTCTCTGAATCAACCGTGGGACGTATCCTGAAGCATCTGAAGACACGGGGGAATATTGTGGGACCTCGGAGGAGGGCAATCTCGGCAAAGAGATGTTTGCAGAGAACCTATGCAGTGAGGAAGCAAGAAGATTA
>CAZNTS010000308.1:0-4281 GCA_964576045.1 uncultured Nitrospiraceae bacterium
GCAAGTGTACTCTTCGGGAATGGGTCATGAAATTGACCGTGCCTCTCTGGCGTTAGAATTAGCGTCTAAGGGAAGAAGGGTAGCGGTAGTCAGTAGTGGAGATCCGGGCGTCTATGGGATGGCCGGTCCGATCATTGAGACGGCCAGAAAATTAGGAGTTAATGTTGAAGTAAGTATTGTCCCTGGCGTAACAGCCGCAACGGCGTCGGCGGCAAGCCTAGGCGCTCCGATAATGGCTGATTTCGCAGCCATCAGCCTGAGCGACTTACTCGTTCCTCGGAACAGAATCTTGCACCGGGTTAAGAATGCGCTCAAAGGGGATTTTGTGTTGGTCCTTTACAATCCGCAGAGTCGAGCTCGAAAAGAACCTCTCAACCTCGTTCATCAAATGCTCATGCGGTACCGGAAGCCCAATACCCCTGTTGGCATCGTGACCGCATATGGTAGAAAAAGGGAAACAACCGTCGTTACTACATTGGAGCATATGCTTGCTCATCGCATAGATATGGAGAGCACTATAGTAGTTGGAAATTCAAAGACAAGAGTATTCAATGGAAAAATCCTCACTCCCAGAGGGTATTATCACTAGTCAGCTCGCGGAGGTGCCGACCTCATCTGGATGGGAACTTCTATCGTATTAGGCTCCGCGTGCCAAGAATTACCGTATGTCAATCAGATCGAGGATACGATCTACATCTAAGTTCGCTCTTACGGCAGAGACGAGTTTATTCAATCCGTTCTCCCACACTTGATCAACGGATTCCTTTCGCGTCTCTATGGTAATTTTGTTCTTACTGGCTAGATATGCAATTACGCTTTCTCTGACCGGAGGTTCGTCGAAGAGTCCGTGAAGATAAGTCCCCAACACCTGGCCTTTCTGGTCCAGCGCTCCATCCAGGCTCGAAGTGGTTGCGCCGCTTTTTCGAATTACTCGAAAGGCAGGTTCGGCATTAGGCCCAAGAACAGTCTTTCCCATATGGATCTCATATGCTGCCATCTCTCGACCCCGGCATCGCTCTAGCATCCCCTTACCGAGCGGAATCGCTGAGACGCGTTCAGTGACTTTTTCATAGTTGGTGAATGCCGTGTCAACATCTAGAAGACCCAAACCTTCGACAGCATTGGGTGATCCTGACTCAAGGCCGCCTTCGTCGAGTATCCGCTTACCCAACATCTGGTAACCGCCACAGATTCCTATGATCGGGGTCCCTTGCTTTGAATTGGCCTGTATTGCTGAATCCATTCCAGTCTCTCGTAGCCAGTTGAGATCGTCAACGGTATTCTTGGTGCCAGGCAGGATTAGTAGGTCTGCGTCTTCCAGCTCTTCCTTGTGTTGAGCGAAAATCACGCTTACCATCGGGTGAGCCTGAAGCGGGTCGAAGTCAGTGAAATTGGATATTCTTGGGAGCCGCACTACGACAACTTTCAATGGTTTGGTCCTATCGGTGCTCAAGTAATCTAGGGAGATTGAGTCTTCATCCGGAAGCCTCAGATCCTCTATGTAAGGCAAAACTCCTAGCACTGGTACTCCTGTCATCCGTTGAACAACCTCGAAGCCAGGCTTGAGTAGATCCAATTCGCCGCGGAATTTGTTCAGGACAAAACCATGAACCCTTGCCCTGTGCTCAGGTTTGAGCAACGCCATAGTTCCGACGATACTTGCAAAGGATCCTCCCCTCTCAATATCCGCTACCAAAATGACCTTAGCGTCCGCCAGATCCGCGATTTTCATGTTCTCGATATCAAGTTCGTATAGGTTTATCTCGGCTGGACTTCCGGCGCCCTCGACGACTATCACATCGTATTCCTTAGTGAGTCGTTGGAACGATTCCTTGACTCCCTCAAAGCCTACATTCAGCGCGAAGTCACGCCAATAATTCTTCGCGATTATATCCCGGTACGGCTTACCATGAAACACCACCTGGCTCGTAAAATCTCCCTTCGGCTTCAATAGTATAGGATTCATATCGGCTCTGATCGGTGTTCGAGCGGCAAGTGCTTGGAATGCTTGAGCTCTTGCGATTTCCTCCCCTGACTCGGTTACGAACGAATTAAGCGACATATTCTGTGACTTGAAAGGAGCCACCTTGAACCCTCGATCAACCAAGATCCTGCACAATGCCGCAACGAGGGTGCCCTTCCCAGAATGAGATGTTGTTCCTTGAACCATCAACGCCTTTGCCAAGAAAGATGCGCTCCTTCCAGATCATATCGGGCGGGCGATCCATCAGGTCATGCTTAAGAGGAGCAGGAGCTATTTTCGATCATGCCTACGCCGGTGACGCTCCGCAAGTTCTACAGAAATCCATAACCTCGAGGACGTAGGCTCCGCAGCCTCGACAGATTTTCGAACCTTCGCCAAATCCCCGCGGCCTACCGAATTGTCTCTGATAGGCTTCGTAGTAGAATAGGTGTTCTTTGTCTCGGATATGCACTCCGTCAGATTGCAAGTATTGCTGCGACTTGTTCCTGAACTCCTCATCAGAAATCTTCGAACTAAAGTGCTCTGGGAGCATCGATGTGCCGGAACCGCGTTCAATTGGCATTTTTGTTCTCCAAACGATTTCAGGTGGAAGGACGTCATCAAAGGCTTTCCTGAGTATCCATTTTCCATACGTCTGATCGCGTTCTTTGCGAATCTTTAGCTCCGGGTCGATCTTCATAGCGAATTCTTTCAGGGTCGGCTCCAAGAATGGCATCCTAACGTTCACGCCCACCGATTTCCCTAAATTAGCCGACGCGAAACGCATGACACTCCACATTTTCTGTAGGCCCTTGACCAGTTCATCATGGCTTCGGCCGAAGAGGAAATTATAGCCGGCAAACAACTCGTCGCCAGCGTCACCCGTCATCACTTCACCTATACCATGACTTTTCGCCGCACGAAGGGCCAGCAGAATTGTCGCATCGTTTCGGATTTCCATAGGATCAAATGAATTCATAATCCTAACCGCATCTTGAGTTGCGGTCTCCGCTGCCTCCTCGTTGATCGGAAGTAGGATGTGTTCGATGCCGAATTTTTCGGCCATAATATTCGAGAATTTCACGTCTGGTGCGTTGTTCAGTGAGATCGTAACGCCTGTAAGTTTCTGGTTCTTGCTTGCAACCGCGGCGACTACGGATGAGTCGAGGCCACCCGACAATAGAACGCCGTTTGCGGAGTTTCTTTCAACGGCCATATCTACCAGCTTTTTCAATTCAAGGCAGGTTTCCTGCAGGCGACCATCTGACATAGTCCTCGTCACTGATTTTGAGACTAGTGACCGGGAATATATTATGTGCGAGCCCCTACCAATCTAACACATCTAGCGCTCTGAACAACGCTTACATTTCGATGACGCAAGAGCTTAGGTCGGCTTCCGAATCTAAGGTGTCTTGGTTGGGTTCTTACGGGTCTTGGAAATCTCCCATAACCGGGGAGCTCTATGCCTCCAGCTACATAGGCCTCAGCGAGCCCATGGTCTGTGGCGATCAGGTCTATTGGAAGGAGAGCAGGCCCCGAGAGGGCGGACGCAATGTCATCGTACGGCTGACTCCTAACGGGTCCCATGAGGAGATCACCCCGAAGCAATTCAACGTTAGAACGACCGTGCACGAGTATGGTGGCGGCGACTACATAGTCCACGGCGACGCGATTTACTTCTCTAACTTTGAGGATCAACGCCTTTACGCCCAAACTGTGGGGTCACAACCAAGTCCGATTACTCCTTCAGAACGTGACCTACGATACGCAGACGGTGTCATCGATGCGAAGCGAGGCAGGCTTATTTTAGTTCGTGAGGATCACACGGTCAAAGCCTCGCAACCCGTTAATTCAATCGTTAGCCTCGACTTGAAGAAAGGCGGCCCCGGGGAAATCCTTGTCTCGGGAAGCGACTTCTATTCGAACCCACGCCTGAACCCCGACAACTCATGCTTAGCTTGGCTAACATGGAACCACCCCAACATGCCATGGGACGGTACTCAACTGTGGGTCGGCAAATTAGCGTCCGACGGACTCATCGTGGAAAGAGAAGTAGTTGCCGGTGGAACTGAGGAATCTATCTTCCAACCAGAATGGTCTCCGGATGGATCATTGTATTTCGTGTCGGATGCCACCGGGTGGTGGAATCTGTACAGGAGAAGGGACGGCAAGGCGGAGTCAGTCCACTCGATGAAGGCGGAGTTAGGCATGCCTCAATGGGTCTTCCGGGAAAGAACTTACGGGTTCGAATCCTCGAACAGCATTTTCTGCGCCTACCAGGTTAAGGGGCGATCTCACCTAGCGAGGTTGAATACGGA
>CAZNTS010000309.1:0-4510 GCA_964576045.1 uncultured Nitrospiraceae bacterium
GACAAGCGATGAAAAAACTCCGATGGTCAATTTGGCCATGATACCTCCTATATCCAGACAATCTTTTCGTATTCGGTGAATATCAAATCGACGAGGTCGCTGTATGTTATGGATTTCACTCTATTGTCAATTTCCTTCTCAGAAAATCCCCTTGACTGAAGGTCTTCAGACAGCACATAGAGGTGGGGAGATTTTTCTAGGATTGAAGATTTCTTGCCATTCTGCGTTGCGGCTGCATGATATACCCCATTGCTGACGAGGATAACACCGAGCTTATCTGCTCTTAATCGCGATAATGTTTCGTCCACATTTCTGAAGTCGCTTACAAGCACACCTAGTTTCATAGAGATACCTCCTCGGAATTTTTTGGGAGTCTTTTTTTATATCACTTGGGGGATGGAATTGTAAATAAAAAAACCTTTATAAATTCATTAACATTTGTTATAACTTATCCACATGAACCTCGATGTTACCTTGGTGAGAGGCGACCCTTACATGCCTGCCGCGTTTCTTATTCATGGATTAGGTATGGACAAGCGGATATGGGAATCCCCGGATAAGTCAAGGGTCCTCGGCGGAAGTTTTCCAATCAGTTTTCTTTTGAACAGGGAACCAGGGAATATCGAAACGCGGGATGCGCGCAGGAAATTATTTCTTGGTGAAGGCGTCAATAATCTTACCACCCTCTTTCACAGCCTTAAGGAACGGAAATACACAGTCATCACATGGAGCCAAAGGAGGCCTTCTGCAGAAGTCGAGATCGCTGTGTCGGAGCTCAGATATCTCACCGCAGCATATGAGAAGTACTGCGGATCGGGAATCGTCCTTGTATGTCACAGCAGAGGCGGACTGGTAGCGCGGAAATATCTCGCATACGGAGATACCAGGGTAAGAGCAATGATAACTCTCGCGAGCCCACATATGGGAAGCGGAATGGCACGATGGGCGGAATATATATCGCCCTTGACGTCACTCGTTGCATCCCTCCTCCCTTATTCTGAGAGAGGTACCTTGACCTATGTGGTAAGAAGGGTCCTTGATTTTCTCGGAAGCAGGGCAGTTAAGGAATTGCTGCCTGACTCCTGCTTCTTCAGGTCTCTCGATGACGCGCGCATAAAGGGAGTACAATATCTTTCCATAGGTGGAAAGAATCCCACGCTTTTTACCGTCTATCGAGGGGTGGTAGAAACCAAAGATAAGGATGACCGGTTCATCATGAAATCCCAAAAAATTTTTTCGGTTCCCGGCATTTTTGAAAAGGTAATCCCGGCGAAACTTTTTCCCGACGAACTGAAACAGGGGAAAGGCGATGGCTTGGTATCCACGGAAAGTTCCAAGCTGCCATGGGCGGGCGAGCATCATGATTTTGACTTGAACCATGCAGCGTTACTCTTTGATGAAGGGGTTAAGAAGACCGTTGTCGATGCGCTATGTAAGTTGTGAGTCCAGTGTATGCTGACACCGTTGCTTGTCATGTTTCTTGACAAACCGTTTTTTATGCGGTAAATGTTATTGTATATGTTGAATGAGTCTTCCTCATTCAACACAAAGATAACTTCGAGGCTGGTTTCCAGCTTTTATGCAGTCATTGAGAGGTGGTTTATGGCAAGCAAAGACTTAAAGGAAAAGCTTAACATGGCGATTGCGATGGAACTTCAGGTGAGCATTCAGTATATGTGGCAACACGTTACTGTTAAAGGCATCAACGCCGCGTCAGTGGGTGGAGTTTTTAAACAGTTCGCTATTACGGAGATGAAACATGCCGAAGCTATCGCAGACAGGCTTGATTATCTGGGGGGAGCGTTAACGACGAAACCTACCCCCATAGAGGTGGGAAAGAGCTCAAAAGAGATGCTCGAAATAGACAGGGCTGCGGAAGAAGGTGCCATTAAGTTCTACAGAGAGATTATTGCCCTCTCCGCCAAAGAAGGCGATGTCGTGACCAGGAAGCTTTTTGAATCCATTCTTTCTGACGAAGAGGAGCACCACAATACGTTCAGCACGTTGCTCGAAAAAGACTGATCGAAATCCCTGCAAGGGCGAGTGAATTCGGGCGGGCAGGTGCATGAGCCATAGTTAGTGCGCTGCCGGCCACTCTGATGAGTGGCGAAAAGAGCTGACCACGAGGCGTTCTGAAAATGGGTCCTGCTCGTTTCAGTCGCTACACGCGTTATGTCTGGTAAATAGCGGTCCTTCTGTCCATGGTCCGGGAGAAAAAAACAGCGGCGACGACATGAATGCGTGTGAGTTTAGAAGGAGGATAAATGAAAGCTATAGCTCTTAAGAGCGACATCTACTGGGTTGGTGCAATTGATTGGGCGGTGAGAGATTTTCATGGCTACGCTACTCCACGAGGCACTACCTATAATAACTATCTCATCATTGATGATGCGATAACCCTGATAGACACAGTCAAGTATGACTTCTCGGACATCACCGTAAAGAATATCAGAAGCGTTGTCGATCCTTCGAAAATACGAAATGTGGTTATAAACCACATTGAGAATGATCATGCCACGAGTCTTGACAAAATAATGGAGTTGGCTCCCGGCGCCACCATTTATATCACTGAAAAGGGCAGGAAGGGGCTCGAAAGATTTTTTGACATAAGCAAATGGAACATGAAGGTGGTAAAAACGGGGGATACCGTTTCAATAGGCAAGAGAACCCTGCTATTCCTAGAAACGCCGATGGTGCACTGGCCAGACTCCATGATGACCTATATAAAGGAGGAGAAGATTCTTATGAGTCAGGACGGGTTTGGCCAGCATATTGCCTCTGCTGTGAGGTTCGATGACGAATTCGTTTCGTGCGAATCAATGGCGGAACTGGAAGATGCAGTGGTCGATTACTATGCCAACATCCTCATGCCCTTCGGCCCTCTCATCAAGGCTAAGATAGCGGATATTGATAAGCTTGGGCTTGAAGTGGAGATGATCGCACCTGATCACGGCATTATCTGGAGGACAAATCCCAGAAAGGTGCTCCAGATGTACCTTGATATGTCTAGTGGCAGGGCTAATCTGAGCGTTCCCATTATCTATGACACTATGTGGCACAGTACTGAAAAAATGTCACTCCCCATCATGCAGGGGATAAAGGACGAAGGGGTTGAGTGTAAAGTCATCAAGTTAAGAGCAACACCGATGAGCGTTGCAATCAAGGAGTTCTGGAAAGCCCGGGGTTGCCTGGTGGGAACCCCCACTCTTAACAATATCATGTACCCTACGGTGGCAGAATTCCTAACGCACCTTAGGGGTTTGAGGCCCAAGAACAGGATCATGGGTGCCTTCGGCAGTTATGGATGGGGCGGTGGTGCGGTGAAGGAAGCTTATGAAGAGTTCAAGAGGATGGGTCTCGAGACCTTTGATCCTGGATTGCAGATCCTCTATAGGCCGTCGTTAGAGGACGAGGTAAAGTGCTATGATTTTGGAAGGGAGTTTGCAAGAAAAGTAAGAGAGTATGATGCGAAATTCTGAGAGGGACAAGTGAAACAATATAAAATAACGCTCTTGATAAGAGCCTGCGAGGAGGAATTATGACAAGCACTGAAAGAAATCTCAAGGAGGCATTTGCTGGGGAATCCCAGGCGAACAGAAGATACCTTGCTTTTGCGAAGAAAGCAGAGGCTGAGGGCTACAAACAGATTGCCAAACTTTTCAGGGCTGTTGCTGAGGCAGAAACTGTTCATGCGCACAACCATTTGAAGGAACTAGGAGGCATAAAGACCACCAGAGAAAATCTTGAGGAGGCAATCAACGGAGAATCATTTGAATTCCAGAAGATGTACCCGAAGATGATCGAGGATGCAAATACCGATGGGATCAAGGGAGCACTGAGGTCATTCAACTATGCCAATGAAGTTGAAAAGATCCATGCAGCGCTTTATAAAAAGGCGATTGGGAATCTCGGAGCAAATCCCGAAGTGGATTATTATGTGTGCAATGTCTGCGGGTACACAACAGAAGGCGAAGCCCCGGATGAATGCCCAATCTGTAAGGCGAAAAGGCAGGCGTTTAAGAAGGTTGACTGATGAAGGTTGCTGCATTTCATGGTAGTCCTCGGATAGAGGGCAATACGGAAGTTCTCCTCTACGAAGCCTTGAGAGCGGTGAACGAACCTCCCCATGCTGCGCAAGTGTTTAAGTTGAACTTCATGAGCATTAAGCCGTGCCAGGACTGCGGCGGCTGCGAAAAAAGTGGGGAGTGCATTATTAATGATGATATGAACGATATCTATCAAGCTATACGGGAGGCCGACAGGATAATCCTCACCTCCCCTATTTTCTTCTTCGGTCTGAGTGCACAGGCAAAGATCATGATTGATCGATGCCAGTCTTTCTGGTGTGAGAAATATCTTCTCAAGCGATCACTCCATACAGGTCCCTTCGGACGAAAAGGACTTCTCATGCTGGTGGGTGGGATGAAAAAGGAAATCGGAATTCAGTGTGCAGAGGCTACCAGTTCCGCGTTTTTTAGGACGGTAAGCGTACCTGAACACAGTATCCTGA
>CAZNTS010000310.1:0-3818 GCA_964576045.1 uncultured Nitrospiraceae bacterium
GGTACGGGGAACAGCTCACATAGTCTAGCCGCAACTGGTGACAGAACTCTACCGAACTCGGCTCACCGCCATGCTCTCCGCAGATACCAACCCGAAGTTGAGGGTTACCTCGTCTTCCCGCCTCAACGCCGAGCCGCATCAGTTTTCCGACGCCGTTTCTATCCAGAACCTCAAATGGGTCGACCTTCAAGATGCCATTGTCAATGTAGTCTTTGAGAAACTTCGCCTCTGCGTCGTCACGGCTGAATGCGAAGGTGGCTTGGGTGAGGTCATTGGTCCCGAACGAAAAGAACTCGGTGAACTTAGCGATCTCGTCAGCGGTGAGGGCGGCCCGAGGAACTTCGATCATAGTGCCGATTTTGAAGTCAACCTTGCGCCCGGCGTGGTTCATCACTTTTTCTGCCATGTCGACAATTTTCGGTCTGAGGAAGCGAATCTCGTTTGCTTCTCCAACCAGCGGGAGCATTACTTCGACCTGCACCTTTATCCCTTCCGCGAGCAGTTCGCAGGCGGCTTCGAAGATTGCGCGTGTTTGCATTTCATAGATTTCTGGGTGGCTGATTGCTAGCCTGCAGCCCCTATGCCCAAGCATTGGGTTGTGTTCGCCCAGAGTCATTACCTTCCTAAGCATCCGCTCCTTCGATTCAAGAAGGTCCGGGTCGGCGCCCGTAGCCCTGAGGGATGAGACTTCAGCAATCAAGTCCTCATATTTCGGGAGAAATTCATGAAGTGGAAGGTCGAGGAGTCGAATCGTTACTGGGAGATCCTGCATGTATCTGAATATTTGTTTGAAGTCCTCTTTCTGAAGAGGCCTAAGCTTCTCTAGGGCTTGGGCCCTTTCGTCCTCGGTCGTGGCGAGGATCATCTCTTGAACGATCGGAAGTCGGTCTTGGGCGTTGAACATTCGTTCCGTCCTGCAGAGCCCGATTCCACCGGCTCCGAAACCTCTTCCCCTAGCCGCCATTTCGGGTGTGTCGGCGTTAGCTCGAACGCCTAGCTTGCGGATTTCGTCCGCCCATTCTAACAGGTGCTGGGCGTGTGAGCTGAGTGTGGGTTCTATTGTCGGGACCAGACCAAGGAGTACGTTGCCAGTTGTTCCATCTATAGTAACGATATCGTTCTTTTTTACGACATGCGATTGGGTGGTGAACGTTTCGCCTTCCGGATCGATCTTTATCTGCTCGCAGCCAACGACGGCGGGTTTGCCCATTCCGCGCGCGACGACTGCGGCGTGAGAGGTCATTCCACCCCTACTGGTCAAGACACCTCTAGCCGCGATCATTCCGTGAATATCCTCCGGCGTCGTCTCTTCTCTCACTAGGACCACGCTTTCCCCCATCGAGCCAAGCCGGTGTGCTTCGTCGGTGTCAAAGATGACTTTACCAGTGGCGGCGCCGGGTGAAGCCGGCAATCCCGTTGCAATGGGTCTAATTTTGTAGTTCGGGTCAATCTGTCGGTGCACGAGCTGCTCGACGTGTGAAGGAAGTATGCGAAGAAGCGATTCCTGTTTACTGAGGAGGCCTTCCCCAACCATGTCGACCGCGATTCGGATCGCGGCGGGTGCCGTCCTCTTGCCGGACCTGGTCTGTAGAAGGAATAGCTTGCCCTTCTCAACGGTGAACTCGATATCTTGCATGTCCTTGAAGTGATGTTCCAAGAGTTGGCATAGGTTCAGTAATTGTTGGTAGACGGAGGGGAAGTCTCTCTGCAGCTCCGCGATCGGTTTAGGAGTTCTGATACCCGCAACTACGTCTTCTCCCTGAGCGTTGAGGAGGAATTCTCCGAATAACGCGTGTTCTCCGGTGGAAGGATTTCTTGTGAAGCAGACGCCGGTTCCCGAGTCGGGCCCGAGGTTTCCGAAGACCATGGCCTGGATATTGACTGCGGTTCCGAGGCTGTCGGAGATCTTGTTTGCCTTGCGGTAGATTATGGCCCTTCGGCCATTCCACGACTCGAACACAGCCGCCACTGCCATCTTCAGTTGAGCTAACGGATCCTCCGGAAACGAGGTATGCGTCTCTTCTTGTACTAGTTGCTTGAACTCGGCGACGATCTCCTTGAGGGCTTTGGCATCTAGCTCTACGTCGGAGGTTAGGTGCCCTTTCTCTTTGTGGTTGGCGAGGATTTCTTCAAAATGTTCGGCTTTCGCGCCCATCACAACTTTTCCGAACATCTGAATGAATCTTCGGTACGCGTCGTAGGCAAACCTTTCGTCCCTTGCCTGCCCGGCGAGGCCTTGGACCGTCTTATCGTTCAGGCCTAGGTTTAGTACTGTGTCCATCATTCCGGGCATTGAGATTGGGGCCCCGGAGCGAACTGAGACGAGGAGAGGGTTCTTGTCGTCCCCGAAACGTTTCCCGGTCTTTGCCTCAAGGAGCCGCATCTTTCGTGCGATCTCCTCCTCCAAGCCCTCAGGAAACCCTCCTTTAGAGCTGTAATAGTTGCACGCCTCGGTCGTAATCGTCATGCCCGGGGGAACGGGTAATCCAAGACCGGTCATCTCGGCTAGGTCAGCACCTTTTCCTCCCAGTAGACCCCTCAGCTGCGTATTGCCTTCCTCGAAGAGGTAAACGAACAATCTGCAATCTCCTGGTGTAGTTCAACGGCGTTCCGTGCCCCCCGTGTTAACGGGAATTTGGAACGCGAGTCGCTACCAGTATATACGGTCGGTAGATATTACTTATTCCAAGCTCTTACGTCGAAACGTAGTACGAAGCATCCAGCGGTTGGCTACTAATGGGAAAACTGATCCTTTGGTTCGATGAAATCGGAAAAAACGATGTCCCACTCGTCGGCGGCAAGACTGCAAGCCTAGGGGAGATGACGTGTAAGACAAAGGTTCCTGTACCCTTCGGTTTCGCCCTGACGGCGGACGCCTATAGGTTATTCCTGCGAGAGAATGGTTTGGAAGAGAAGATTGCTAGAGCCCTAGAGCGGTTGAAGGACCTTAATGATACCAAAACCCTTCAAGCGGTCGGCAGCGAGATCAGAGGACTAATAATTTCTGCCTCCGTTCCGGTAAGTCTGCGGAAGCTGATCGAGGAAGCTTATCTCCAGCTTGCTACCCGGGAGAAGGTCAAGAATCCGTTCGTCGCAATCAGAAGCTCGGCCACCGCGGAAGACCTGCCCGACGCAAGCTTCGCTGGCCAACAGGAAACATACCTGAACATTAAAGGAGTCAACGACGTTGTCCAGAGCGTGAAGGAGTGCTACGCGAGCCTCTTCACAGATCGCGCGATCTTCTATCGCGCGCAGAAAGGATTCAACCATATGGAGGTAGCCTTGTCCGCGATTGTGCAGATGATGTGTTACTCCGAATCGAGTGGAGTAATGTTTACGATGGATCCAACGAACGGCGACGAATCCGTAGTCCTAGTTGAAGCATCCTACGGGTTGGGCGAGTATGTTGTAAAAGGGACGGTGACCCCGGACGACTATTACGTGGACAAGGGCACGTTGAAGATCATCCGGCGGACAATACCAACTAAGACCGTCATGCTCGTCCGAAACGAGGCGGGAGGGACGGAGGAGAAAACTGTCCCGAATGACATTAAGGACCGACAAGTGATCTCCGACGCGCAGGCGACTGAATTAGCCAAGTACGCGTTGACGATAGAGCAACACTACGGGCGCGCGATGGATATTGAATGGGGACTTGACATTCAGACTGGCAAACTCCTCATACTACAAGCAAGACCAGAAACGGTTTGGTCGCTAAGAAAGAGCCCCATTGAGAAGCCCCCTCCGATGGTTTCCGAGAAGAAGATACTCCTCAAAGGGCTTCCATCGTCACCTGGAGTGGGAGCGGGAAAGGCTCA
>CAZNTS010000311.1:0-4307 GCA_964576045.1 uncultured Nitrospiraceae bacterium
TGCGGGCCTGGCTATCAAGTTCCTGCAGAGCCTGTCTATGGACATTTACGGGGAGTACTACGACAGGGGCTATAGGGGAGTGGACCCGGCGATATTTGCAAGCGCGAGGCATGACAGAGTACAGACCTATTCAATAGCCCTGACCAAGAAGTTGACCAAGACCTTAAGTGTGGTGGTTGGACAGATGTATATCCGCAACAAGTCGAACATAATCGAATTTGACTATAAGAGGGCAATAACAAGTATTTTCCTGACAGCGAGGTTTTAAATGGGCAGAATGAATATGCTGACACCGGCGATGCTTGTCCTTGTATGTTTTGTTTTTGCAGCGACTGGCTACGCTGCGGAGGACGTAGGCGCGGTAGTTGCTCTGAGGGGCAATGCGTTTATTGCAAGAGAGACAAAAGTAATAGAAGCGAAGCTGAAGGACGGCATACAGCTGAAGGACACAGTTGAAACGAGTGAGAGGGCACGGGCGAAGATGCTCTTTATAGACGACAGCGTTCTTACGGTGGGTGAACGGTCGAAGGTAGAGATAAGAGAGTTTCTGTACAGCAAGGACAAGGGTGGCAAGAGCATATTCAATCTCATAGACGGGAAGATGAGATCAGTAGTGGGGAAGTCCGAGTTCGAGGTGCAAACACCGACGGCAGTTGCCGCTGCTAGAGGCACAGTAATAGATTTTGAAACAGGCATGATTGAGGGGAAGTTTTATACGAAGATCATATGCTATGAGGGGGTGGTCGATATCAGGAGCGTAGACCCTGCAATCGGCGGCAGGGTCACTCTGAGACCTGGGATGGCTGTAACAGTTGTGAGCGGGCAGCCACTTCCTGCTCCGACAGTCGTACCTGCTGCGCCGACTTCGGCTGCGGGGAGCGGAGGGGCAGGCGTCGGAAAGACTGCTGAATCCCTGCCTGCAGTTCAGGCACCGCCAGTCATCCAGCAACCGCCGGCAAGCACTTCGACCCCTGTCAATGTCGGTATTAAACTACCTCCGGGTGCTGCTGCTCCGCCTCCCGGATCGATACGGGTAGGATGGTAGGGAAGAGTATGAGAAATTTATTTATCGGTAAACTCAGCCTTGTTGTGCTGCTCATTGTCCTTGCAGGGTGCGGTTCTGGCGGAAATTCTGCGGTAGGAGGGACCGGTTCGATCAAGGCCACACTTGAATGGGGCACGAGCAAGGGTTCATCAGTCGCCTCATCGTTGCGTAGATTTTTCGGCATACATTCCGCTTATGCCCCATCAGGTGTTTTGACGGTGAGGATCATTGTGACCGGGTCTGATATGACTGCTATCCAGCAGGATTTTCAGGCTTCGGACGGAGGAGGAGTGATTAACGGTGTGCCAGCCGGGAATAACAGGACGGTCGCTGCCCAAGGATTGGACTCAAACGGCAATCTTGCATATCAGGGATCGATAGGAAATGTTACTGTCGTCTCGGGCCAGACAACCGATGTGGGAACAATTACCATGTTGCCGTTCGCCACTGCCTGTCTTGACCTTATAAACCAGGGGGAAATTGTGGAGGCTAGGGATGCATGCGTAAATGCCGCGACCTCGTATGGCAACACTGTATCTAATGACGCCGATACCGCAAGGTTTTTTGCCGCTTTTTCGCGGATGGCTTCACTTTGGTATAACATGTCATCCACTGGAAATGCGAATAACGGATTGAATACCCTGGGGGATATCCTCGATGCGTTTGGATGTAACGCATCCGGCAGGGACCCTCTACATCCCCAGGATTTGGTATGTACTAAACCTCTTCCCTCTGGTGCTCCCACCGGCGCACAGCTTCAGACGTTTATTGCAAATGTCATAGAACCGGAACTCCAGGGGGCAATTTCGAATCTTGGTTCAGTCTCGCAGTCATTCAATGTTACATGGACGGAGCCTTTCGGGGGGAAACAGGTGATCAGTGATTACGGGGATGTCCTGACTTTGAAGTCAGCCGCCGAATTTCTCCTTGGCTGGGTAATTGTGGAGAACAGCTATAATCTCGATGACAATATCGCAAACACAGTCAATACCAAGCAGACGATGCAGGCTTTTCTTGCGAGCAATCCAAACTTCCTAACACTTGTGGATGCTTCCCAACTCCCTACTGCCCAAAGTATATGGGGCAGTAGTTCTCAAGATACACTCGCGGCCATTAGTTGGATGCAGTCGAGAACAAGCAGTCAGAGTAATTATTTCATCAGTCTCGCTAGCATAAACCCCAGTAAAATCAATAAATTTATAAAAGCCGTCAACGAGTTAAATACTACTCTGACTGGCCCCTACAATATCTATGACGACAAAACGGGCAACCTTGACGCCATTTTTAACCTGAGTAAATTCTTTACCGGTTTAAATCTCAGAAGCCTCTTGCCCTCGTATAGTGGTAATCATCCAACTGTGTTCCCTGACCCAACATTCGACGGCATCTGGACAAGTTATATCCCTGGATCACCGAGTGACCCCGATGTCTTTCTTCATAAACCTAAAAAGCACGGCGCGTTTCACAGCGGCGCTATGGTGAAGTCGGGAGTGGTGAAGAGTTCCCTACGGAGGTAAGCGGTGAAAAGGCTTGCCCTTGCCGTGGTTCTTGGGATCGTGGGAGCGGGGCTCCTTGTTGTGTGGACGGCGCTTCCGGTAGGCAGAGGCAGTAACGTTGTGCTAGGGTCAAACCCGGAGATCACAGAGGGTACTTTTGTTGAAGGGCTCCGTTACAGGGTCCATCGGAACGGATCGCTTGTGTCAGAGGTGGAAGCAGAGGACTTAAGGATAATCCCAAAGAGTTTTTTTGTATTCAGAGTAAAGTCTATTAACGAAGCGGTCGTAACGAATGCCAGGATAAAACTTTTTAAACTCAACGAGACGAAGAAAGACATCAAAGATGATCCATTCGGCTCCCTGTTGAAGGAGATCGCGGACAGAGATTTGATAGTCAGGGCTGTGGCAAGAGGTATCGAAGTCTACATTTACAAAGCAGAAAAGGTGACACACCATCTTACTGCGGCAAAGGCGGACTTGATGGCCGGGGCAAATCAGACGGCCTTCTATGACGCAACAATAGAACATCCTCTTTCGAAAACGGTGATAAGAACAGCGAAAGTCCTGTGGGATACCGAAGAAAGAAAGTTCATGGTACCCGGGAGGTATACCGCATCGGGTCCGAGAGGAAAGTCAATAGGGAGGGGCGTTCAGATAGATCTGGATTTCAAGATGAGACAGCTAAGGAGTTCCTGAAGGTATACAATGGACTTTCTCTGAGTTTTGGGCCGGCAAAATCATTATGGAACTTCTTACGAAAGGTGAATGAAATGAAAAGATGGATAGCTCTAATAACCATAACACTCTTTATGGTGACCGCCTTTGGCTGTGGTGGCACACAGGTTTCTTCAGCCTCATCACCGGTGAATATTTCGATCGCCCGTCTGAACAAGACGGCTACAGGCTCTGTGCTGAGCACAGAAAGCGATACGGTCGTAAATATTGTGTTTACTATATCTGCCCCTGACATGACAACGATTACTGATACTATTCCCGTTGCAGGGCAGGACACAATTTCTGCGAGTTTTTCTGTGCCCAACGGTAGCAACAGGCATTTTCTTGCCGTGGCATATGCTGCCGACAACTCTGTCCTCTACCAAGGGGACGCATATTCTGACCTGAACGGAACGCCCACAAACATCGACATTATGATGGGTGTTGACGTATCGGGTTCATGGACTATTACTTTCGTGGGTCAGAGTGGAAGTCAGAATAACATCGTCTTTGTCGCATTCACTCAGGTCGGGAATTCTCTTACCCTTGTAGGGACAGGCGCCAATGGCAATACCCTTTCCGGAACGGGTACGGTAAACGGCAATGCTATCCAGACCAGTGTCGTTGGTTCAGAATGTGGCGGTACTTTTAATATGGCTAGCACTGGAACATTTTTTGCCGATGGAACTCTTGGCGGCACTTTTACGAAGACGGGTGGCTGCAATAATGATTCTGGAGGATGGTCTGCAGTGAGGGGTCAATCTTTTCCATTGGCTGTGCAGCCAAACACGCAGACAATAGCCGGCGGTCCCGGAGGAACGGCATCCTTTACCATTACCGGCGGGAGCGAGCCTTATACGGTCTCTTCGAATAACCCGCCCTTTGAACCCTCACCCGCTACAGTGGCTGCAAGCGGCGGATCTTTTACAGTCACCGTCCCTGCAGGCACATCAGCAGTTACAGTGACCTATACGATTACGGATAGTGCGGGAGCGACGGCAGCTGCAACTTTGAATATTACTTCCGCTTCACTTGCCTCCATTGCGGTAACA
>CAZNTS010000312.1:0-5135 GCA_964576045.1 uncultured Nitrospiraceae bacterium
GCTTACTGCCCGCTCCATGACTTCGAGGAAGTCTGTACATACCTGATGGCCGAACCCACGGGACCCGGTGTGTATCATCACTGTCATCTGTCCCGTGAAAAGCCCAAGTGCGTCTGCCGCCTTCCCGTCATATATCTCGTCCACGTACTGTATCTCAAGGAAGTGATTGCCGGAGCCAAGTGTCCCTTGCTGGGCCCTTCCTCTTTCATATGCCTTTTGGCTTATCAGTCCAGGGTCAGCTCCGTCTATGCAGCCGCCGGACTCAGTATTCTCGAGGTCGCGAGCATCGCCATAGCCCTGTTCCACTGCCCAGCGAGCGCCTCCCATGAGCAGCTTCCGCTCATCGGACGAACCGAGTCGTATCTTACCCTTGGAGCCTACACCTGAAGGGATTTCGTTATACAGGACCCCCACGAGGTCCTTAATCCTGGGCCCAGCCTCTTCCCTCGTGAGGTTGGACCTGAGGAGCCGAACCCCTCAATTTATGTCGTAACCCACGCCGCCGGGTGAGATTATCCCTTCCTTCAGATCAAAGGCAGCCACACCTCCTATCGCAAAACCGTAGCCGGTATGGATGTCGGGCATTGCCATGGAAGCCTTCACAATCCCGGGCAGTGTCGCGACATTAGCTACTTGTTCGATGCACTGGTTCTCCAGTCTTTGGCCGAGGAACTCGTCCACGTAGATTATACCTTTGACTCTCATGCCCGGCTTGTAATCCAGGGGTATCCCCACTTTCGTGGCATCGATCCTGCTAAGCTTCTCGGTCCCCATAAAAACACCTCACTTTCTTTTACACAGAGACACGGGGAAAGAATTTCCTGAAAGAGATCAAGTCGGACTTGTGATATTCTCTGTATCAACTTTTTTAGGCTTTTTCCGCGTCTCCCTGGTCATGTTCTCACGTTTTAGAATTCTCCTAATTAAATATCAAAAATAACGCTTGCCGACCACTGACCTTCCTGTTTCTCAATTTTCAGCATGTGATACGTTGCGGCCTTGATGAGCAGTCTTGTTTCGTGCCTCTGCGGGTCGAAGTCCTCACCCGATATAACTGCGGAGATCCTGTTATCAAGCATGCTCTTCACATTAATTTTCTTTCCCAGGAAGCCGTATGCATCGAGTTGGAATATCAATTCATTGAGCCACGACACTATAAGTCCTTCGACGGAATGGCTCTCAATCTCCAGGCTGATCTCCCGTTGTTCCCGGATATCCTCCGGATTCGTGACAAGGCTGTACATCCCTGTTGCGGCATTGACGAAGAGGTCTTCCATTGTCTCTCCGTACGCACGTATGCCGGCATCGCCTGAAATATCAAGCAGCTCGAAGGTCTTCATATTAGAAGGGTAACATCCTCCGGTGGGTCAGTCAAATAAGGGTAGAAAGCACGGGCGAAGTCAAGTGATGACATTGAAAGTTGTTTTATGAACTTCCTGATTGATTTCTTAAAGGTGACTGGCCTTAACCCGCGAATAAAAAACTTGCTTTGTATGCTCTACCAAATGAGTCGGCCTCTCCTGTTCGACCAGCAGGCGAGAGCGACATCCACAAGATAGGATTCAGGATGTCTGTGGTTTATGCCTATCTTGACTCCGATTGCAGTAGTGCTACCCCCGTTACCAAAGGGGCCTATGCCCAATCCATTTACTTCCTTGAGAAGCTGTTGTTCAAGTTCTCTGACAGCTTGGTATTCGCTTTCATCAGAGATCTTTCTGAAGAGTTGATGGGTAGACAGAACAGTAACTTGGTCTCTAGCCGCTCCAATCCCTACACCAATGGTATAAGGGGGACAACCTCTTCCCTGGGCGCTCCTGACGCAATCCAGCACGCATTTTCTAACACCGTCAAGATTCCGCTCTGCGTCGAGTGTCTCGGTCGGAAGTGCATAAGACCGGCCGTATGTCTCACATTCTCCAGACCTGAGCATAAGGTCGATTGTAAGCGTGTCACCCGCCGCCTCCTCGACGTAAATTACGGGGAACCCTATGCCGGTGTTATCTCCGGAGTTCTCTCCTGTGAGAATGTCTACAGCGTTGAGGCCGAGTGGCACTTTCTTTGTGGCGACAGAGGTGGCCTCCCGTATTGTATTCATTATCTGTGTGTGGCTCAGGCCTCTGGGGACTTTCACTTTGAAGGTGGGGATGCCGGTATCGAGGCAGGCCGGCCTCGGCATCTGTCTCGATTTCCGTATTGTCTCCGCGATCCTCGATAGAGCTTCCTTTGCGCCGGGGTTCTTCTCGGACGAAAAGGCGTTTTTAATGGCTTCTTCCACGTCAGGGGGTATAGATGTAGCAACTTTCTTGTACAGTTCTACGATTCCATCCCGGAGTTTAAGCATACAGAATTATATCATAACCGGCCATAGCACGACCCTCTATACGTATTTTACGAAGACGTCCTTTACAAATGTTCTCTTCTTCTCGAGCGCCCTTAGAAACTCATCGCTCCCCTGGTATCCCATGAAGTCAGACGCCTCTTCAATGGCTGTGCCGGTCTTCAGGAGGATCGACTCGCCTCTGAGTCTCAGGAAACTCTCTAGTGTCCGGTAGAAGACATAGGCGGCTCTCATAGCGTCCGCATCCTTCAGGTCGATCACTCCTGCAGAGACGAGCCTTCTAATGGCGTCAAGGCTTCCCTGGACGAGCAGACCTGCATGTCCGGCACAGTTCACCAACTGGAGGTACTGGATGGTGAATTCCAGTTCACTAATCCCGCCCGGACCGAGTTTCAGGTCATATCCGTCTTTTTCCTTGGAGAGTTCCCTCAGTATCCTTTCCCTCATCGCCCTGATGTCCAAAGCAGAAACTTCCCCGCCCTTGCTCTTCAGGACTTCTTCACGCATAACCATAAAGCAGCGTCCTGTGGTCTTTTCGCCGCTCATTGGTCTGGCTTTGAGGAGCGCCTGAAATTCCCAGAACTGAGCCGCGCTGGAGTAGTAATGCCGGAGGGCTAGCAGGGTCGAAATGAGCGAACCTTTTGCCCCGTCGGGACGCAGTCGCATATCCACACGATACGCGATGCCGTTCTTTGTATATGACGTCAGCAGCCCTATCAGCCTCTCTGCTGACCTTGTATGGTTATCCGCGCTCTCGTCTTTGCACACAAATATCAAGTCAAGGTCGGACCCGAATGTAAGCTCCCTGCCCCCTGCCTTGCCCATGCCGATAACGGCGAAACTGCTTTTTGTCAGCTCATCGGTACAAACCGAAACCACCGCCTCAGCAGTCCGGCTCAGACCTCTTACGAGCATTGTTACGTCAATTGTCCTTTCAAGGAACAGTATCCCGAGACATATCTCTTCATGCTGGCGGATAATTCTTGTGGAGTCTGAGAGAGACATACCCGAGGCCACTGTTTCCCCGAGTTCTTTTTTCAGACGTGTCAGGGATTTCTTTGAGAACATCTCGTGCCCAATGAGTTCGAGATATTCAGAGCGTTTCATGATAGTTTTCGAGAGGTACTCGCTCCGGGAAAAGATGTCGGCGAGAGTCGGTATCAGGGTCTTGTTTTTCCTGAAGAGATCGAGATAGGGCTCCTCTGATGCCAGAAGCGCGGCAAAGGACTGAAGGTTGTTCAGGGCCATGTCCGGGTTCCCAGTCTTCAAGGCCTCAAGGAGAAAGACAGGCAGGATGTCATTGAGCAGCTTCCTCCCGCGAAGAGTCTGGAAGGTGAGAGGAGTATCTCTGATCTGGAGGATATTTCTTACCGCCCTCTCAGGATCCCTGAGATTGTATTGCGAGAGCATTTCTCGGAGTTCGCCCTCTGAGACATCCGCATCGAAGAATATGGATGTCTCTGCAGAAGTCTTCTCTGCCCTGTTCAGAAAAAGGGAATCGTAAATGCTCCTCACTGTATTTCTCCGACCTTCTAGTTCAGCCATGAAAGACCTTCTATCTCGGAAGCCCATCTTTTTGCTGAGCGAGTCCAGATCGTTTCCGTCAGAAGGCAGCAAATGTGTTTGAAGGTCGTTGAGTTGCTGCAGTCTGTGTTCGAGCTTCCGCAGGAAGAGGTAACTGCTGTTAAGAGCGGAGTAATCTTCGTGCCCGATAAGGTTTTTTTGAAGAAGTCTGTGGAGGGCGGTCAGTATGCTCCCTTCACGGAGCAAAGGTTCTTTCCCCCCATAGATGAGCTGGAGCGCCTGCACAAAGAACTCTATTTCGCGTATACCTCCGTACCCGCGCTTTATATCGTCCTTCTTGAACACGGCATCGATCTTCGTCTTCATCCGGCGTATTTCTTCTATTGCGCCGAAGTCCAGGTATTTTCTGTATAAGAAGGGTCTGATCGTCTCAAGAAAGGACCTCCCGAGGTTCATATCACCTGCGACGGGTCTTGCCCTCAGAAGGACAGCCCTTTCCCAGGCCATGCCCCACGACTCGTAGTATATTTCGTATGAGCTGAGAGACTGGGCGATGTCCCCCTTCTGTCCCCCGGGCCTCAGTCTCAGGTCAACCCTGTAGACAAAACCGTCTTCAGTATTTGCGGAGAGGAATTTACTGAGCTGCTCTCCCAGCTTGCAGTAGTACTCATGGATACTGATTCTGTTTTTAACAATGCCGCCCGGGGTCATTGTGCCTGAGGTCTCACCTTCTTCCTTGCCGTATGTGTAAAGCAGATCTATATCGGAACTAAAATTTAGTTCGTTGCCCCCAAGTTTACCTACGGCGATGACCGAGAATGAATTACCTTCCGGGTCACCGTATGTCTCTCGCAACCGGTCCTGCAGTATGTTCAATGACTCTTCTACGATAAGGTCGGCAAGTGCACTCAGTTCTATTGCAGCTTCCATAATGTCGGTGATACCGAGGATGTCCCTCAGGGTTAGCAGTACAAGGGCCTTTCTCTTGAAAATGCGTACGGTGCTCATGAGGGCTTCTTTAGATGAAAGGGAAGTCTCCCGGATCGCTTCTTTCAGGGTTGTTTTCATGTCCTCTCTCTTCACTGGAGAGGCAACATTCTTTATGCTCCCGAAGAGGACATCAGGATGTGATATCACAAACTGTGCGAGGAACTGACTAATACTGAAAAGGAGGGCGATCGGCCCGATATTTGTCCTGACCTCTTCAATCCTCCCGGGGTTTGCATCGCAGAAAGAGAGAAGGTTCTTTAAGGCTCTCTCAGGGTCCGGTGTG
>CAZNTS010000313.1:0-4269 GCA_964576045.1 uncultured Nitrospiraceae bacterium
CCGAAAGACTATACCTGACAACATCAAGATGATCCCTATGTAGAAAAATGGTTCTGGGATAGGTGCGATGTTATGTGTCGCAAAGTAGTCTGAAAGGAAAATTGCAGTGAAGATTCCCAGCCAGATGACTACTCTGGAGCCCCTATCGCTTCTCGCTTTCACTTCCCCTTTTTGCCTTAGACGCGGAATAATGTAAGATCCGATGATCTCGCTGAGAGCCCATACCCAAGAGAGGAATAGGATTACGGGCTCTTCAGAGAACTGTGTCATCGTTCATGTCTCCCTTCTTAGCCTCTTAACTCATCTCAGGCTTCCGGAGATGTTCTTCCAATTATATCCAACGCCTCACATTCGCCCTGTACTGAGTGTACACGTCTCCGAACCTTTCCTGCAAGTACCGCTCCTCACGCGGTATCTGTGCTCGGTCAAAGAGAACCAGGATTAATGGTAATACTATCAATACGCAAGCCGAGTTGAGAAGTAGAGCCGCGCTCAGGTAGATCAGAGCGAAGGCCAAGTACTGCGGGTTCCTCGTGAACCTGTACGGGCCATCTTGAACCAATTCGACGCTCGGCATCATAGGACTCATGGGTGTCTTGTGACACCTGAACGCAATCCTCGCCGATGCTAACAACCAGGTTCCAAGGAGCAATGGTGCAATTCCAATCAACTGAATCCATATGCTCGGCCAGAGGGGTAGTGGGAGGTAGAAATTGATTGCCTGCCCGACGATCAAGCCGCCTAGAAAGGTTAGGGCACAGGGAGGGAAGGCGCCTGCTGCTTTGGTTGGTGTCAAGCTCATGCGCTATCGCACCACCGAGCTCCCTGTTTCATTCCCCGCGAGTTTCGTTGGAGGTTTCGCTAAGTCCTCCCTTGCTAGGTCGACTCTAAGCACGCCTCTGGTTCCGATCAACTCCAGAACTGTGTCTTCCACAAACTCCGCGTGTTTCAGGACGCCGATAGTTCCTTCGATGACCGTGCGTCGCACGCCGTTCTGGACACTCAAATTTCTCACGTCACTCTTCGAATTCAGCTCCACCGTGAACACGCGTTCTTTGCATTCTTGTCTTATGTTCGACGTGTCTTCCATCATTCCTTGAGCCACCTGTAGGCGTTCTAAACGATAAGCGCCGGAGCAACGAATGCTGCGGTCTGCAGGAGCAGGAGATAGGCAGACTGAATTGCTAAGCGAGACAAAGCGTACGCCACTCCAGAGAATTGAAAGACTGCAAACGCTGAACCTAGGATCACGTTTACTCGGCGATTCGTCGAGTCTTTCATTGTAAGGGACAAAAAGGCAATGACGAAGGGTACCAACAGGATGGCTGCTCCGCCCAACAGCACTTCGGGTACTAATTGAGATGGAAAGCTCGCGATCATCTCCCTCATCCCTCCACTCGGGTCGAAGCCATTTAGCATCAAGAGAAGCAGCAAGGCAAAATCTATGAATACCCAGAGTACCGAAATCTTGACCTTCGACACCAAGTTACTCGCTGAAGTCGCCATTTGATTCACGTAGGTTCCAAAAGGCGGGAAAGCTAGATGATACTTGTTTGACGACGATGTTTACGCTTACACACGGCTGTGTAGAATCCATACTCGTAGAATCAACCGATGGCCGACGGCATCCAGCTCATTTTTCACGTGTCTAAAACTGCTCGCATGGACGCTTTGTGGAGTGATAATCGACGGCAAGCGTAAAGACTCGCGGGCAACTCAGTAAATCACCGTATGAAAATGGCAGGCACCGTCTTGCACCAACCGGCTCAGCCTGATGAGCGGGCGTCCGAACTCTTCTTTCTCTTAGCTAGTAATGATAGAAGACGAATCCTTTCCGAGTTGCAGAAAGAGAACCTCAAGCTGAACGAAACAGCCCGGCGGCTGGACATGACTCCCACGGAGGCGGTAAGGCAGTTGCAGAGACTGACGGAGGCAGGCTTACTTGAGAAGATGCCTGAAGGGAAGTACCGGCTGACGTCATACGCGAAGATTGTACTCGACATATCATCCCCCCTTGATTTCGTCGCAAGGTTCAGAGAGTACTTCCTAACCCACGACGCGTCCCTCCTTCCAAGCGAGTACCGTGCTCGACTTGGAGAGCTGTTAGAGGGCAGGCTGATGGCCACAACGACTGAAACTTTCAACAACACCTCAGAGATGATCCGGAACGCGAAGGAGAGCATCGACGCGACTGTGGAGGTCGGGTTCGAAGTCCATCTCCAGATGATGATTCAACGTCTGGGACAGGGCGTTAAGGTTAGGTGGCTAACGCAGGAAAGCTTCCTTCCCAAGGGCAAATCAATGCTAGGTTCCGAGAAGCTGCTCCCCGAAATGAGAACCACCCCGAGGCTCTCCGGACACGTCTACGTGACGGATAAGGCGGCGGCGATCACGCTCCGTCAAAACGACGGATCAATGAGTTTATCCAGCATCTTCAGCGAAGACCCATCTTTCAGGAAATGGGCAAGCGACCTATTCGCCTACAATTGGCAGAACGCAAAGCCCCTGCACCTATGAAGCGCTATCGCAGTAAAATGATGCGATTACCTAGATACTCGTTCCAAAACACTTGAGGAAGCTTTCGCGTTCGCCTCACGCCGTCCGCGTTCACCCATTCAATGAACTTAAAGCGACAGACTAGTTCACTGAGGCTGCATAGCAGGACTTTGCCTTGCCGGCCACTGCTGAGAGAAAGGTGTTTGTCACCTGGATGCTGGTCATGGCGTTAATTCTCCTTAGCGTTTTCGTTCCCGGAATATCCGGGGTACTGCCCGGACCAACGCTTGCGTGGGTCATGGTCGCTCTGGCGGCCGGATTCACGGGTGGTGCCTTAGGCTCGAAACACCTCAGAATCTATGGCTTCCTCGCCACGCTTGCAGGAATCGTGGCCGCCAGTGCGGTAGATTTTGGTCTGGTTCCGTTGGGCGTCGCACTCATAGGTTTCGGGCTTTGCATCGGCGTAGGCCTCATGCTGGTTGGGTTCGTCACGGAAGTTGCAATTGCGCCATTGGGCGCGTATATGCTCTTGGGAACCATCGTACAATACTTTGCGTACCCCTCCATTCAGTTCTTCGTTAACGTGACATGGCTCATGCTGGGCGGAGCCGCGTTTGCGAGTTATGGATACTTGAGAAAGAACCCCTTCGCACATTTCGTTGGGATGGCGTTTATCTTCGGACTCTTGACCGCCTACATTCTAATCGGCGCGAATTACTTCGCAGTTACAATGGTTGGTTTCTTTATTATAATCGGCGGCGTACTTTTCAGCTCTGTTTACATGTACCATTCGCTCGGAAGGGCGCCTAAGGTCGGGGAGATCCTAACCCTCGCCGCCCGTGCTCTATTCACATATGGCCTACGAAGGCCGTTAGATGAATATCGAGTCATCGCCATCTCGATTCAAGGAGACATAGGCACCGAATCAGTAATCGACGAACTCCTCTCGAATCTTGAGAAAAGATGGTATCCCATTGTAATGCTTGGCCCCACATCGCCAACGGAGATCGTCTTACCGGCTGGTGCGAAGCTGGGCTGGGTAACTTCCCTCTCCGGCGTTGCGGGGCAAAATTACTCGATCCTTCCCCCAAGCAACCCGTCCGAGGTCAACATATTCATCAGCGATGCGCTCAAGGAGACTCCGACGGGACAAACGCCGATAATCATTGGCGACTTCATGGACAATATGATTCCATTCATGAAAGAAGACTCCTTCTTCAGGTACTACTCTGATTTGGCCTCCCGAGTGAAGGTACTCAATCACACCGCTGTCTTCATAATCAAATCCGACATACATTCCGAAGTCACAATCAACATTGTGAAACGATTCGCGGACGTAATCATCGAGAACCGAGAAAGAGAAGAAAGACGGCAACGGGTTGTACGCGAGGTTCGGGTAAGTAACAAGATCGACAACTTCAGCACAGAATGGGAGAAAATCCCCCACAGTCGAATTCACTCACGAAAGCAAAAAACGTAGATCCTAAAGCTTTCCTCCCACTCGATCTACGCACTGATTAGGGAGCTTTCCAGATTCGAATCATTGAGGATCTAGCGCAATCATCGGCGGCAAAAAATGCCAACCGTTTCCGGTTTTACAATCTTGAGTCGAAACGGCTATTATTGGTTCTCATAGTTGCATATACCCTTAATAGTTGCACATAACTTCGTAGAGCAAGGAAGAATGATGGCAACCACGACGATCCCACTAGAGAAGGAAACTAGGGACCGTCTAAGGTCGCATGGAAAGAAAGGAGAAACCTACGACGAGAT
>CAZNTS010000314.1:0-2578 GCA_964576045.1 uncultured Nitrospiraceae bacterium
TCATTGTCCTACGTTTGCCATGTCTCCTTTTATGTAGGGGATGATGGCGAATGGATATCCCTATAGATCACTCCTTTCTGCTGCTCAAAACGCAGCAATCTACTATAGCCGCCAAATTCCCACTTTAGAATAGTATGCTCCAAAATGGTGCTTATAGTCCTTACTGACAATTACTATGCCTCAGGTGTTTTGGGGTATGGTACCCGCTCCTGTCATCTATTCATGGCCGGAGAACTCGCTTACGGCAATCTCTAACAGGGCTAGCATACTTTCCCTCCTGCATCCGCTGCCTACTACTCTATTGACGCCCATTTAACCGGTTAGTCCTTATTGACTGAAGTTCTGATTTGACGATTGATAAGAAACTGAAAGAGACTTCTTTAAAAAATCGAGTAACATATCGAATAAATAGAAAAGATTGTCACGTCCCTTTAAACCTCGGTGCCCTTTTCTCGAGAAAGGAGTTTATCCCCTCAATATGGTCCTCTGATTTAAAACATTCTGAAAAAAAAGCGGCTTCTGTTTCTAGGGCTTTTTTTATGTCTTGGCCTTCGTTGATCGCATCCTTCGCAATCCCGAGGATGAGTGGGCTTTTCCGTACCATCACAAGCGCAAGGTCTTCTGCCGTTTTCATTACTTCTTCATCTTTTACTACCTGATTGAGAAGGCCAATCGCGCCGGCCTCCCGCGCTTCGAGAACCCTGCCAGTCAGAATCATCTCCTTGGCCTTCCCTATCCCAACCAGACGAGTAAGCCGCTGAGTGCCACCGAAGCCAGGTATAATCCCGAGGTCTATTTCAGGCTGTCCTATCCTGGCGCTCTCGCCCGCAATTCTGATGTCACAGGCAAGTGCCATTTCACAGCCGCCTCCAAGGGCGTACCCCATTATCGCTGCTATCACCGGTTTTCCGAGGTCTTCGATCATATCAAAGACGCCCTGGCCGAGCCATGCAAAGCTCAGTGCTTCCTCAGGGTTTTTCCGGCTTAACTCTCTGACGTCGGCTCCTGCACAGAAATTTTTCCCCCCAGTAATAATGGCAGCCCTGACTTCCTTATCGTCTTCAATGCAGCCGATGATAGTGGCAAGTTTTCTCAGCATATCTGTATCAAGGATATTCAGTGCCTCTGGCCTGTTCAGCCTGATTATCCCGACACCGTTTTTCTTCTCGACCTTTATCCCTTCACCTGCACTCATAGAAAACCTCCCGGCTTTTTCCTACCAATTCCCTAGCCGCCAACATCGTCATCAGTAGAGGACAAGGTCTGTATTTCTCACACAGATCTGCATTTAACACTCCGAGTATCTCAAGACAAATGTCACTTCCCACAAGATCCTCGGCCATTCCTTTCCAATAGCTGATATCGCTCCTATAATCCTATTATAGGGCAAATTTGTGATATGTAAACATTAGGCGTTAAATAAGTAATGTATCTTGGACAGACAAAAAAACTGCTTTTTGCTTACTACTAGATTCCTAGTCAATTATTTGCAGCTCATCATTTCAGGGGCAATCTGCTATACTATCGTAATTTAATTTTTAATGAAGGAGCGTCTCGACATCTTGCTGGTAGAAAAGGGCATTGCCTCAAGCAGAGAAAGGGCAAAGGCGATGATCATGGAGGGGAACGTCCTTGTCGCAGGCGTACCCCTTACGAAGGCTGGCACGATGGTCGACACAGATTCTTTTGTTGAACTGAGGGGCGGGAATATTCCTTTCGTCAGCCGCGGCGGACTCAAACTCGATGCAGCCCTAGTCCACTTCAGGATAGACCTCAGCGGCATCGTGGCAATGGATGTCGGCTCATCGACGGGGGGGTTCACCGACTGCATGTTGCAGAAAGGCGCCCGGAAGGTATATTGCGTCGACGTGGGCTACGGTCAGTTGTCATGGATTCTCAGGAATGACCCGAGGGTCGTGCTCTTGGAGCGGACGAACATTCGCCGCCTCGAAAGGAAGAGGGTACCGGACGTTATAGATTTGGTCACAATCGATGTCTCTTTTATCTCTCTACTCAAGGTGATGCCGAAGGTAATCGACTTCACCGGAGAGGGCAGCGAAATACTCGCGTTGATAAAACCCCAGTTCGAGGTGGGTAAAGGAGAAGTCGGTAAAGGGGGTATTGTACGTGATGAGGGAAAGAGGTTATCTGCAGTAAACTCGATAACAGAATTTGCCAAAGGCATAGGCCTAAGGAGTTTGGGGACATTTGAATCGCCTGTTAAAGGCCAAAAAGGTAACATTGAGTACTTTCTCTATCTGAAGAGGGGATGATGGAAGAGCTAAAACTTCTCAGTCTGGATCTTTCAGTGGCCTCCGACCGGGCAATCGAGGTTTTGCTCGAAGACGCGACAGATAATGAGATCTTTAGGGAAATTTTTTCAGCCAACATCAACAGGCCGGAGATACTGAAACTTCTGGCTGAAAACCCGAATGTTCCTATTGACATAAGAGAGAAAGCAGGGAAGCAACTCAACATCCCTGTGAGGCTTTCTGATAGGCCAAAAACAACGGAAGAAGGAAAGAAGCAGACTCTCCTGCAAAAGATACAGCAGCTTACAGTGGGAGAGAGGATTGCC
>CAZNTS010000315.1:0-3094 GCA_964576045.1 uncultured Nitrospiraceae bacterium
GACGCTTTTGATCGCCTTCCGTGAAATGGTAATCATGCTTGATTTCCTTGAATGAGCGCATTGGTGATTGCCGTCAAGGTCTACTTTTGCTCATATGATAACGAATAACCATGGTCCGGTCAACCTTCGGATCTACCCAAAAAGCCCAAAAGAAAGACACCCGTACCTCGGAGACTTACTGAAATCAATATTTCTTAGCTCTCAAACTTGCGGTCAGGGATACTGTAAGAAACAAACAGGTTTTTTCCCGACTCAGCCGTACGCAACGGGAGCGAAGATTGCTTTCACTTAAGGTTGCTTTTGGAATCTCTCGCGGTGAGAAATGTACTCCTTAATCTTTTTGACTCGAGGCCACATTTCGATCGTGAACGGAAGGTCCCATACCGTATGACGGACTCAACGGCTATGGCACTTTGAAGCTCGCTTTGAGTGAGCTAATCAGAGGTAAGATGAACAAATGTAAGTCTGTACTGTCGATCTATTACTTCGAAGGTGTCACATGTCACTAACCGCCAAAAGCCATGGGAAGCAAATTCCGATACAGCAATGAAATCAGCTCAGGTATCTGCCCCCGTTGATGTTAATCGTCTGGCCTGTAATATAGCCATTGCGAGCCAGCATGAGGGCTGCCACAGCGACCTCATCCACAGTACCAAATCGGCCGACCGGCACAAGATCGGGTTTCAGTTGCGGAAGGCCCATGGCCATATCCGTGCTGACCGGCCCGGGGGCAATGGCATTGACTGTAATGCCTTCCTTCGCGAGATGGAAAGCGTAATAATGCGTCAGCCCCAAAATACCGGCTTTTGACGCAGCGTAATGAGGACCGACAACCCCGCCAATCTGGGCGGCTGCTGATGAAAGGCTGATGATACGTCCCCATTTAAGGCTGCGCATTCCTGGTAGTACTTCTTGAATTGTCAGAAATGCCGATGTTAGATTAACGGCGATAGTATCGTTCCAGTCTTTTTCGGTTATTTCATCGATCGAACGTGCAATACCGATTCCGGCATTGTTTACAAGAATGGAAGGTGGGCCGAGTTCTTCTTTAACCTTGGCAACCATGCGGTGGACGTCAGCCGCCGCTGACACATCTGCCTTGACCGCCATGGCAAGACGACCAAAACTCCTCATCCGAGAAACCACCTCGGCGGCTTCGTTTTCATGACTCCGAAAGCCGACGGCAACATTTACGCCAGCTCCAGCAAGCGCAATGGCAATAGCACGTCCGATGCCGCGACTCCCTCCCGTTACGAGAGCAACTTTATCCATCAAATCATCCATGAAGCAACCCCCCTTTCTTGATTAATAGTATTTGCCAAAAAAATAAGCGTCAGATAAGAGAGTCTGAAATTCGCTTCTTCAACTCCTCCATTGACCCGTGAGGAGGCGTCCGTTATGGCGGATGAGAGCAAGCTAGCGAGGCAGGCCACAAGCTAAACAACCCCTTTCACGAGCCAACAACTCTGCTATGGAATATCCGATCCCTGCTGCGCTGTAAGAGACAGAGCAAGTCTATCCTGGAGCTTCAATCCACAATCTTTTCCTGTTCTCGCCCCCTATTATAATTATATCGTCCTTTGAGCGGCCTATCAACGGTCCATGCTTATTATCCTGGATTCGGGAAATGATGGATTGAGACCCATAATCTGTGCAAGAAGGCGGCGACTTCGCAACTAGCCTCACGAGAGGATTGGTCCCGCTTCTTCATCTTGCTATAAGCAGTTGCAACTTTCATCAGAATTCTATAGACTCAATCATAAATTTGTGGAGTTCTCTCAAAGATCAAACGGCCAAACTGTACAAATGATGCCGTGGAAAGAAAGATTATAGGATTCTCTGCAAAGACAAGCCAAAAGTCTTAGGTTTTCAAATGTCTTTTATTCCTATCATTGCCTTAAAAACAACTCTTGGTACCCAGTCCCCGCAAGAAACTTGGAAAGACTACATGGAGTATCAAGGAAGATAAGATTAGGGAAGAGCGGATTGTCATGGAAATTGTTGACTCCTAAGAGGAAAGGACGAATTAAGAGCAAAGTTTACTTGTCTTTTAGGTTAGAGTAATGAAAACAGCATTTATTTACAGTGATACCTTTGCAAAATTCGATTATAGCCCGACACATCCTCTTAAGACATTCAGACTGAAGCTCACCTATGAGCTCATTAAGGACTACGGACTATTATCACTTCCGAATACAATGTATGCTGAAGCGCAACCGGCATCTGATGACGATTTGCTGTCCTTCCATGAGAGGGATTACATCGACATACTTAAGGCGGCTAATAGTGGAATAGAGATGGTGAATGTCGAACGTTTCGGCCTCGGACCGGGTGATAACCCCATCTTTAAGGGGATCTTTGACTGGTCAAAGCTTGTAGCAGGGGCGTCTTTACAGGCAGCCGCACTGGTAAATAGCGGCGATGCTGATATCGCCTTCAACATATCAGGTGGACTTCACCATGCCTTGGCATCGAAGGCATCGGGATTCTGCTACGTTAATGATCCGGTTATTGCGATACAGTGGCTTTTACAGAAAGGCAGGAGGGTAACCTATATAGACATAGATGCCCACCATGCTGATGGAGTCCAGGAAGCCTTTTACGCCGACGATGGAGTGTTAACCATTTCGATGCACGAGACAGGATCATCGCTTTTCCCCGGAACAGGCTTTGAGGATGAAATAGGGAGAGGCAAAGGCGAAGGATATTCCGTGAACATACCGATGCCGCCTTCCTCCGACGACGACCTTTTCGTCCATGCATTCAGCGATATCGTACCACCCCTCATCAGGAGATTCAGTCCCGATGTGGTTGTCACTCAACTTGGAGTTGACTCTTTTTCCAGCGACCCTCTTGCTCACTTAAATTATACCAACAATGGTTTTTGTGAAGTAGTAAATAAGATCAGGGAGATATCACCCAGGTGGGTAGCCTTAGGCGGAGGTGGATATGACGTGGCCAATGTCGCAAAGGGATGGACGCTCGCTTGGGCGGTTATGAATGATATAGAAATCTCCGATGCGATACCTAAGAATTTTCTTGAGAGGTATTCACAATACGGTTTTCAGAATGGAAAGATAAGGGATAAGGTTCA
>CAZNTS010000316.1:0-3842 GCA_964576045.1 uncultured Nitrospiraceae bacterium
ATCGAAGTCTATCCGAAGGAAAGCGTGATCTAGCCAATGGACCCGAGTTGAACTTGGTGGAAACATTCAGCTTCACGATGGGAATTAGCTGAAATTGTGTTTTGTCCGCCCCAGTAGACTTTTGCAACTGCGTCACTAAGCTTCCTGAACTTGGGAGACACAATGGATATCCAAAGAACTGGCTGAACGTTTCGTACGCCTGCGGAGTAGCGGGGATCTTGACTCAACGTTTCACTCGTCGCGGAGACTCGAATATCATCGCCATGCTTCTTCTGATATCCATGGCTGTGACCCTCTCGGTTCTCTTCTACGCGCGCTCGGTAGGGTTGTTGGGTTCTCTGCTCCCACCTCCGCAACAGTCGGGCTATGAGAACCCAACAATCGAGATGATTTCTTTCTCCTCCTCCACCGGGCCTGCCCAGCTCACGGTGAGAAACATTGGGACACGCGACTCGAAAGTAACCTCCATATATGTTGATGGTGTTCTCATATATTCGAATCCTCAGGGTGCCTTGATTTTACCTGGGCAAGCACAGACGTTTACTCTACCAGGTGTCTCTGCCACGCAACACTATTTCAGTGTACGCACACTGGACGGAGGCGGAGTTAAAATCTATGGTCCCCCGATCATCTACGTCCTAGCCACGATGACCGGAATTACCACGATAACGTCTTCCTCTAGCACATTCACCACCACGTATACGACCATCTACACATCCACGTTCACCAGCACTGTGTCAACGACCACGTCTGCAACTACAACTAGCACTTGGACGAGCACAAACCCAAGCACCTACACCACTACTACTGCCAACATGGGAGGCTCCGGGTTCCACAGTCAGACCGTAACAACATCGCTGACGTCGACGGGTGCTACAACGCAGGCCTCAACAATTATTTCAACTAGAACCTCAACTGGCATGACGACTGTCACTTCAACTGCCACAACCACCACTAACGCTTCGAGTCCATTCTGGCTAATCTTCCTCATATTTCTACCATGGTCAACCATCAGATCAAAATTAATAGGGAAACCATCGCTGCCTCGGCGTCGGTAACGACTACAGACCAGATCTGAGTTTAGCTGCGGATCCTTGAACTCAGAACCAACCGAACATGGAGTGCGTTAGAGCCTCCGCCTCAATGAGCGTAGATCTCGTTCGACGCAATATACGCGTTCAAGGAAGAATCCTCTTCCCAACCATACCGTACACGTTATGCGGAGAGAAGAAGGAAACCTAACGGCAGCCTAAACCAAGTCTCCCCTCACCGCTTTTTCTTTGTGCACCAACCCACCCGAATTTATGAAGTGCACCGCGCCCGTCGCGGAGGTGTCTAGGAGGTGCCTAGGATCGGCGAAGGGGAATGGCTTGATGGGCCGTAAGCTCGCTCACTGTTCCGTCACGCATGTTTGGCAGTTGGATTGCGGCGGGTGGAGGGCTTGACGGTTGTGTAACCGGCGGTGAGCTTGACCGGTACCATACTCTATTTTGCCATCGTTCACCCACTCATTTCATCTGTGGATAATCCACGTGAGAGTCTCAGTCGGATTTGAGGTTAAGTTGGGATCTAATAGGGAAGCCCGGGAAAAGGTGAGGGAGGTTCTGAAGGATTCCGATATCCCTATGGACGTCGAGAATATCCGCCTGAGAGCTGGACTGAAGAATTGGGAGTCGACGAAAGCGATTCTTCTGGAGATGGTTCTTCAAGGCTCAATTCTCGGCCAGAAGACAACTAAGTCGTGGATCTTTTGGATAAACACCCCTCTAGCGCTCACGCAACGTCAAGTCAAGCGAGGGCGTGGGGGGTAATTGGGTAATCCATAATGCCGAATCTTGCGTCATCTTACGTTGCCAGTCTGGTTGCGGTCACTCATCACACTCTCAGGAGGACCTCGATCGCGGCGGAACCGAGCAGAACGATCAAGCTGGCCACGAGTAATACGAGGTCACTGCGCAATGATTGCGTGATTCCATCGTGGCGTGGTTCACACATGATTCTGAGTGGTTCGGCGACGCAGATTAGCACAGCCAGGAATTCTATCGGAACATGCAGCCACGACACTGCCAGCAGGTGGTTCAATCTAATCCATCCGCCGCTTTCCCAAGCCCAGCCGAGAGTCGCTCCTAAATTGAAGAACCCTATCAGAAAACCTATCAACACTGAAAATGCAGCCAACAAACGTTGCATCGTCCTCGCAGATGGGGTTGGGGTCCAACGAACTTTCCCCAAAATCAGCGGGTACAGGAACGATAGGAAGACCGCGACCGCGTTGTTAGCGAAGATTAGCAGAACAAGCACTGCGCTGCCGAAGGTGCTGGCTGCCTGTACGGGTTCCAGCAACCTGACCACAATTAATCTTCCAATAAGGAGATCGAGCGGTAGTAGCGTTAAGGTTGCGAGAACACCAGTACCAGCGCCGAGAGTGAAGGCGGCTAGGGTCATGAGGAATGCGCGGTCGATGAATTTCATGGTTTCACTCTCACGTGGGGGGTCATGTGGAGTAGGAGGCATGCGTTTGATTGCCGGTTAACTTAGTAATCGTAACGGTAGATGTTGTTTGTGTTGTGGCTGACGCTGCGGTTATGTGGTTCACCGGACGACCCTGCCGCGCCTCCGGCGTCCCAAGCCTGCTTGGCATTCCGGCTGGATTCGGGTTGCTCACGATCTCCTTCGCCGCCGAAACCTTAACGGCCCTAGCGCTTCCGAACATTCCACTTCTCGGGCAGTCCTTACTCTTTGCTTTTCTGCTCACCCAAACCTACGGTTTCCTCTTCTTAGCGTTCACTTACGCACGAAGAACGAGGTTACGGTTCGTCGGTGAGTCGAACATGGGCGTATTCGCGTCGGCTGTTGGAGTGACGATTCTCCTCCTCGGAACAATCTTCGCGGACGGCTTGCCAACGCAAACGAACTCGGTCCCGCCGGTATCACAATTGCTGGCGAGGATGCTTGTGAGCTGCGCAATACTCTACGTGGTTTATGAGACCGGCCGTAACTGGTCCCTCACACGCAAGGCCTCGGAAGGCTTCGTCTCCATCGCATTCGTATTCTTCCTAGTTGAGCAGGTAGGCTTTGCTCTGTCGTTAGCCAACTTCGGCGACGCCGCAATACTCCTCGGCTACGAAGGCCGCGTCCTAGGCCTATTCATCCTCAACGCCATACTATACATCGGTGTGAAGCCGGGCGACTTCATAACGTCACTCAAGAGAATGGGCCTAGAAGCGCCCGCACACTAGCGAGAGGGGATAAGATCGAGAGATCACGTATGCGGCATGGTTTGCTTCGAGAGGGTTGGTTGTTGTTAGTGTGGGAATAGTAGGGCTAGGATAGCGAAGAGGGGGTCTCCCAGGATCAATACGAGGAGCATAGCCAAGAGTATGAAAAGCAGCAATGGTAATCCGGGTGTGACCCAAACGGTGTCGGGCAGGCCTGCTTTTTGGAGCGATTCTCCGAACTCGGCGGCTACTTTGTCTCGGTCCACGTCCAAGTTCGCGTACAATTGAAGAGTACGACGGGCTCCGTTCTCGTCTTCCACGACTTTCTCCATGGGGTAGAGATAGAAGGTTGACTGCAAACGCTCCATAGTCGTACGGTACCCGGTCAGCAAGGCTAGGGCTTTCTTCCACGAAGGCTCGCTTTCAAATCCCTCGAACATCTTCGAATGTTCGGATGCAATGAGCAGTAGGTTTCGGCCAAGCATCCAGAAGGCCACTGAGAGTGAGCATATGTAGGCGGTTACCAAGACGACCACTGGGAAGAACGGATGAAAGAAACCCAGAATCGGATTCACGATGTCGGGCGGGAGCGGTAGGGTTAGGCCGAGGCACATAATCGCCTTC
>CAZNTS010000317.1:0-4076 GCA_964576045.1 uncultured Nitrospiraceae bacterium
CTGAACAGGCTGATGAAAAAGACCATATCCGTTGCAAAGAGGGTGAGGACCGATACCAGGATTGCTGAGAACGCAGTTTCCATTAGCTTTGCTGCGGTGGAACTAGCCAGGAAGATCTTCACTGACTTTTCAGAGAAATCCTTCATGCTTCTTGGCGCAGGGGAGATGGCAGAACTTGCAGCAAAGCATATGATGAGCTTTGGGGTGAAAAGCGTGACTGTGGCCAACAGGACCTACGAGAGAGGATGCGATCTTGCAAAGGAATTCAACGGGCAGGCGATAAAGTTCGAAGACTTTCTGAGGGAAATGGTTCATTCCGACATCATCATTTGCTCCACCGGAGCTCCTTCCTACGTGCTCCATAAAGAGGAGATGCAACGGGTGATGAAGGAGAGGAAACAAAAGCCCGTATTCATCATCGATATTTCGGTACCCCGGAATGTTGATCCCGAGATCAATCACCTGGCCAATGTCTACCTCTATGACGTCGATGATCTGCAAGGAGTCGTGGACACTAACGTCATGGAGAGGCAGAAGGAGGCAAGAAAGGCAGAAGAAATCATAGAGGAAGAGATCGATTCCTTCGAGAAATGGCTCGCTTCACTCGATTCTGTCCCCACGGTCATCGCGCTCAGGAGCATGGCCGAGAATATTAAGAAGGAAGAGTTGGAAAGACTTATGAACAAGCTCCCCGAATTGGGAGAAAAGGAGCGAAAAGCCATCGAGCATATGGCCTCGGCCATTACGAACAAACTCATTCATCCGCCCACCGTAGCCCTCAAAGAGGACGCTGAGGACAGGGATGCGCTCATCGCGACCATAAAGAAACTTTACGCTCTCAATGGCGACGATCAGGAGGACCATGGATAACCGCACGATCATCATCGGGACCAGGGGAAGCAAACTGGCGCTCTGGCAGGCCGAGTGGGTTAGATCAGAGATACTGAAGCTGCGCCCGGGCACTAAGGTTGCACTTAACAAGATAAAGACCACCGGAGACAAGATACTGGATGTACCCCTTGCAAAGGTGGGGGGTAAGGGCCTTTTCGTGAAGGAGATCGAGGAGGCTTTACTCAACGGGGGGGCTGATCTGGCGGTACACAGCATGAAGGACGTGCCGACAGAGTTTCCCGGAGGGTTGCATCTCCCGGTCATATGCAAACGGGAAGACCCGAGAGACGCTTTCATAACCAAGAAAGAGAACAATACGTGGAAGATCAGAAGTTTCAATGACCTTTCGAAAGGCGCAACCGTAGGGACCAGCAGTTTGAGGCGATCCTGCCAACTCCTGAGCCTCCGACCCGACCTTAAGATCGAGCAGTTGAGAGGCAACCTCGACACACGGTTAAGGAAACTCGATGAAGGACTTTTCGATGCCATTATTCTAGCTGCCGCAGGGGTGAAAAGGCTGGGATGGGCCGACAGGATAACCGAGATCATTTCCACTGAAGTGAGCCTTCCTGCCATAGGCCAAGGGGCCATCGGAATCGAGTGTAGGGCAGACGATGAGTTCATCAATACCCTTATTGCGTCTATGAATCACGAGGAGACATCAGTCTGTGTAAGGGCGGAACGAGCTTTTTTGAAAAAACTCGAAGGCGGATGTCAGGTGCCGATCGCCGCACATGCGCGCCTTGTGAATGGGAGACTTTCTATGGATGGTCTGGTAGGCAGTATCACCGGCGATAGGATAATAAAGAGTAGCGCGAAGGGCAACACAGAGGCTTCCGAGGCAATCGGGATCGCACTGGCTGAAGAGATCCTTTCACGGGGAGCAAAAGAGATACTGGACGAAGTATACGGCAGATGCGTTCCCCCCGTTAACGGTGAGATCAGCAGTTGAACTGAAAGTAGAAAGAATAAGGAAAGGATGCGAACCGCCGCAGAGACTTCGAGAAGAAGGAAGATTCAATTCGACAATTATGTGTCTCTGTGGATTCATTTGCGATGGGTTTCCCACCTGATCTTTCGAAAAAGATTTTCACCCTTGGAACTGGCAGGAGAAGCGAAGAGGATTTCATCGAAATACTCCTCGCCCTCGACATCGAAGTCCTTATAGATGTCAGACGTGTCCCCAGGAGTAAGAACCTGGCCTTTCACAGGGCGAATCTCGAAAGACTCCTGAAGAGTGAAGGCATCGGGTATAACTATCTCGGCGACGAACTGGGAGGCTTACGAAAAGGGGGATACATCGGATATCTCCTTACCGAGGACTTCAAACGCGGTGTCGACACATTGGAGTCGCTTGCAGCTGGCAAACGGTCCGTTATCGTCTGCGCCGAGAAGCTTCCCTGGAAATGCCACAGGAAATGGATCTCAAGGGAATTACACAAACGGGGATGGCTCGTGGAGCACATAATCGATAAAGGTAAGATATGGGCGCCGAAATGAGACACAATGGAAGGAACTTTCACCGCCAGGCAGCATGAGGAGATAAACAGTGCACAAGACAGTCTTTTTGACCAAAGTCGCTGAAGTAATGAAGGGAATGATAACCCGCGACAACATGATGACCTCCATCCAGAGGTCTTGCATGAGGGCCGAGGCTGAGAACCTCGCGCTGCTAAGCGAAGAAGAAGCGAACGTGGATACGCTCGTTCAAAACAGCGTCGCTATCAGAGAACTTGAGGTACCCGAGCGCACCCTTGATGCACTTGTCCTGAGATACCTCAGGAATACCCAGTTCCTCGCGAACATAAAGGAAGATGACATCGACATCTCGGAGCTGGGAAGAAACGATTTCAGCTTCTGGAAAAAAACAATGCTGTACAAAGTCCCTTAGAAGTAGTTTACAAATACCAGGATTTTCCAAAAGTCATTTTCCATGCCCTTCCTCTACGAATTCACGAGAATGACCCCTATGTAGCCATAAGCACCACCCCATCAAAGCCCCTCATATTTTTTATTGACGTCGCGGATAAGATGTAAGAAAATATGCCATGGTAGGACACATCCCGGAAGATGCCAAAAAAGAGATCGAAAAACTCGTCAGGGACATAAATTACCATAACTACCGGTATTATGTACTCGATTCGCCTGTTATTTCGGATCCGGAATATGACAGGCTCTACCGCAGACTGAAAGAACTGGAAGAGAAGTTCCGCCATGTTCTTCCTGATTCCCCTACATTGAGGGTCGGAGCCCCCCCTCTGGAAAAGTTCGAAAAGGTAAGGCATTCTGAACCCATGCTCTCCCTTGACAATGCCTTTTCCCACGATGAAGTAAAAGATTTTGACGAGAGAATAAAGAGGTTACTCGCCATGCATGACAATATCGAATACACGGTAGAGCCCAAGTATGATGGTCTCGCCATAGAATTGACTTACAAGGATGGTCTCCTCGTTAAGGCATCGACGAGGGGAGACGGCTACGAAGGTGAGGATGTCACACGTAACATTAAGACCATCAGGTCGGTGCCGCTGAAAATTGAGAAGGACAAAGTCCCGGAATTGATCGATATCAGGGGTGAGGTCTATATGGACCTAGATGAGTTCGAGAACTTGAACAGGCAGCGCGAGAAGAACGGCGAACCCTTGTTTGCCAATCCCCGTAACGCTGCTGCGGGATCGGTAAGGCAGCTTGATCCCGCAATAACAGCTTCCCGCAGGCTATATCTCGCTTGTTACGGAATTGGGACCGTAAAAGGAATACGTTTCGGTAGTCAGTCAGATTTCATCAAGTGGCTCCGTGAATCACGGTTCCCAACACCTGCAAGGGTCGATGTTGTGAAAGGAATAGAGAAGGCCGTAAGCGCCATCAGGAGGATTGAAGAAGACCGGCAGTCCTTTCCGTTTGAAACAGACGGGGCAGTGATAAAGGTGAATGACTTTGTTCTCCAACAGAAGTTGGGGGTAAAAACAAGAGAACCACGCTGGGCCTTGGCATACAAGTTCCAAGCGCACCAAGGAACCACAAAAATAAGAGAGATCCTAGGGAGTGTCGGCAGGACAGGTGTGATCACTCCATTTGCGGTTCTTGAGCCTGTGCGCATCGGAGGTGTTACCGTTTCGAGATCGACACTCCACAACTGGGACGAGATAGAGAGAAAAGACATACGGGCAGGGGACACCGTTATC
>CAZNTS010000318.1:0-4777 GCA_964576045.1 uncultured Nitrospiraceae bacterium
AACCGTGGACAACCAACTCGCCCCCAAGAAAGGGGAGATTATGACCTTGGCCGCTGAGGTCGCCCCCACTTTCCTGGGTTCCGGGGTGCAATTCAGCCAGGCCGTCCTGGACGCCCGGAAATTTCAGGAAATTGGCGATTCCGGCGTGGTCCTGGCAGGGCGGGTCAAGTGCGGTCTCATCGAACCGATGCAAGCCACCCACCAGATTCCCATTTACCGGCGCCTCTTCAGTGGGGGCGCCAATAGTGTGAGGGGCTACGAGCTGGACTATCTGGGGCCCCGCAATTCCGCCGGCGACCCCATCGGGGGCGAGGCCGGGTTAGAAGCCAGCCTGGAGCTGCGGTTCCCCCTCCCTATCTACGAAAACCTCGGAGGCGTGGTGTTCATGGATGCGGGCAATGTCTTCTTTAAAATCCACCAAATGGATCTGGGCCAACTAAAATATTCTCCCGGTTTCGGCCTGCGCTACCACTCTCCCATCGGACCCATCGGCGTCGATATCGCCTTCCCGACCAACCGCATCGATTATCAGCGGGACAGCCCTTACCAGATACACTTTACCGTGGGTTACGCATTTTGAGGAGAAGCTATGAGGCGACGGCATACCATTGTTCTGCTTATCCTGCTGATCTTCCTGGGTCTGGCCGGCCTGGGGCTCCACGGCCTGATCCGCTGGAATTGGGGCGGCCCTTATATCCTGGCCTTAATACAGGCCAGGGTTAACGGAAAAATTACGGCCGGGGGAATCTCGGGGAATCCCATTACTGGGATCACTTATGAGGATTTGGTAATCGAAGGCCCCGACGGACAGGTACTTTTAAAAACGGCGCGCCTGGAATTCCGCCTTTCGCTTCAGTCCATTACTGCCGGACACCTGGTCCTGGCCGAACTGGTCTTTTCCTCACCTCTGCTTCACGCGGTCCAATTCTCCGGACAATGGAACTTCGATAAGCTACTCAAACCTGAAGTGCCGCCCACCACGGCCCCAGGCATCATCGACAGAATCAAGACCTCCTTCTTGCAACGGGTAGACCTGAACAGGCTTATTGTCGACCAGGGGGAAATCCTGGTGATCCGCAACGGCACCGCGACGCACTATCGCGACCTAACGCTCAAATCCGATCTAATAATCTTGAATTCAGGCAAGCCGGAGCAGGAAATTAAAATAAATCAGGCGGAACTGGCCCTTACCGCCCCCCAGGGACGGGTCCAATTTTCAACCCGCCTGGCTTATCGCCGCGGCCTGGCCAAAATCGACCAATTCGAACTGAAACTTGCGGGCGAGAACATCTTGTCCTTGCAGGGCGAACTGTGCCAACCCGCTACTGGGCTGTTTTGCCAGGCCACCGGCAAATTGGGGCCGGTAAAAGGGGCCAAGATTCGGGAATTCTGGAACAAGTGGCCAGTGGCCTGGGATCTGGCCGGCGAGTTCAAGTACCACGGCACCCCCAAGGGGGCGAATCTCCAGACGCAGGGTGATATCGGGCAGGCCAGGTTCGACCTGCAAGGAGGGTTCGAAGCCAGGCCTGCCGTCTTTAGCCTCAAGGGTTCCCTCCATGGCCTGACCACCGAACAATTTAAAGAGATCCAGGGGCTCCAGATTGAGAAAATTATAGGTTTGAGCCCGGTGAACGCTCGGTTGGACCTCCGGGGGACCGGGCTTCCCTGGAGCCCCGAATCGATGGAAGGCACCCTGGACCTGGAGCCCTTCCGGTATAGGGACGCGGAAGTGAGCCAATTGCAACTTACCTTGAAAGGCGACGCCCAAAGTCAACATCTTCGAGCTCTGGTGGAGGGAAACATCGGCAAGATTGACTTCGACTCCCGTGGTCACCTGCTTCCTTTGGGCGAAGACAAAGAAATAAGTGGGGAGTTGGCCCTGCGAACGGAAAACTTCCAGCCGGCCCTGGTGGGACTGCCGGGATATGCCGGAACTATCCTAACCAGTTATTTTACCGGCAGGTTTCGCCTGCTTACCCCTTATTCGATCACCCAGCTCTCCTTGGCCGGAGACCTCACGGCCAACGGGCGTTTGAACCATGAACCTCTGAAAAGTTTGCAGGCGAAGTTCTCCCTTAGCGGGGAAAGGCTTGACATTGCCCGGGCCGAAATTAGGCTGGCGGCGGGGGAGGCCACGGCAAGGGGAATGATCTCCCGGTCGGAAGTAGATTTAACCTTCACCGCCGCCATTGCCAGTTCCCACAACCTGCCGGTCCGGCCGGCGGGGTCTTTTTCTTCTCTTACGGCCAACGGCACGATTCGGGGAGCCTGGAATTCCCTCCAGATAAACCTGACGGCGCAAGCCCGGCAGCTTTCTTTCCCGGGAGTCTCCCTGCAATCGGCCAACTTGAGGGCCGACCTGTCCGGCTGGCCCCCTCGATCTGGCAACCTGGTGCTCCAGGGCACTAACCTCCAGACCCGAGCCGGCACCTTCTCACGCCTCGATCTTAACGCCCAGGGCCAGGGAGGCAACTGGGAATTCCGGCTGGCCGCCACTTCTGCCAATTATCCTCGCCTGGAGTTGGCCGGGAGTGCGGACTTCAGGGCCAGGCCCTTGGGTTTCCAAATCGACCGGGTTTCATGGCAGAGCCAGGGCCTGACCATTAAGAACCAGTCTCCTTTCCAGGTCCGCTTTCTTCCCGGCTGGGAAATCTCTCCCGCTACCTTCCAGGTCGACGGCGGCACGGTCTCGCTCCAGGCAAAGGCTTGGGGCAACGAGCTTACCGGCCGTATGGGAGTCCAGAATCTGAAGGCCGAACTGATTGAACCGTCAGGCTACCAAGTGAAGGGAAAGCTTAGCGGCCAGGCGACCCTGAGCGGTAGCCCCCGGGCTCCCCTCCTGAACGGCAATTTCACCCTGGCCTCGGGGGAGGTTCATGAGGTAAAGATCACCGCCCTGTCCGCCACTTTAAGCTACACTCCTGACCAATTGCAGCTTTCCGGGTATCTGGAGGCAGGGCCTCAGAAATCTCGGCTCACCTGGAAAGGGACGGTTCCGGTGAAATTCTCCGTCATTCCCTTTCAATTCGTCCTGGGGAATCAAGGGCTTGACCTCCAGGTGCAGAGCGAAAAGATCAATCTGTCCCTGCTGACGGCCATCACCCCCCAGATCCAAGCCGCCGACGCCCCGGTGGACCTGCTGCTTGCGGCCAAAGGAGATCCCCATCAGCCGCAAGTGCTCGGGTCAGTCCGCTGGGGAGCCGGCTCGGTGAAACCGCGGATGGCCGGCCTTTCATACAAGCTGAACGCGGGAGAGGCCCGTCTGCAAGGAGATCGGGTGGAAATTTCAACCATAACCCTGGAGAGCCAGGGCACCCTTACCCTTTCAGGGAACCTGAACCTGAGGGACGCTTCCCGGGTCGAAACCCAACTCCAGGGCTTCCAGTTGATGGACCGGGGCGGCAACCAAATCTGGCTTGATGGGGCGATCCACCTGAGCGGCCCTTTGTCGCACCTGGTGGTCAACGGTCAGATCACGGTGCCCAAGGCCCTGCTGCGTCCCACCTTGTTCAGCAATGGTTTGGACCCGGATGTCGTCCTGGCGGAACAAAAAACTGCCGCCCGGGGGGCCATCCAGAAACCCAGCCCATATCAGAATCTGCAGGTTGATGTGTCCGTCACCAGCCACGGCAAGGTTATTCTCAAGGATCCTATGGGGCGCGCGGACTTGGCCGTCGCTCTCAAAGCGACTAAGAAGCCGGGGCAGGATTTGGCCATGAGCGGGACCATTCGGGCAATAAAAGGCACCGTGACCGTTCAGGGTAAAGCTTTCCAGGTACAGCGTGCAGTCGTAACCATGCCCGGCGTTCCGGACAGGCCCATGCTGGTGGACGTCAGGGCTGTCCACGAGATGAGCGACCACAATATCACGCTGGTGCTGCTGATCACCGGGACGACCTCGAACCCCAGGGTCAGCCTGGAAAGCATACCCTCATTGCCGCCCACGGATGCCCTGTCGTATCTGATCTTCGGCGGTCCGGCCGCCTCCCTCACCAAAGGACAATATCTGGCTTTAGGAGCGCAAGGGGCGGGGGGTATGTTGACCAATCAGAAGGTAGGTGAACTTCTGGGAGCCGCCCTTCCTTATTTAACCAAGACCGGAACAAGCGGGCCGTCGGCAGGGATCAGGAAAGAGGTCACCAAGAATGTCAGTGTGTCCTATGGGCGCACCTTTAACGAAATAACCGGTCAATATGAGAGCCAGGCGGTAATCGAATATAAGGTCAATCGTCACTTGAGCGTCGATTCACAGATCACCCCCCGCAACACCGGGGCCGATGTGCTTTATAATTATGAATGGTAGGCGGGAGACTACGTTCATCCAACCCGCTGTTTTTTGGACCGAGTAAACCTCGCAAATGCCGATGCTTCTGATTTTTCAACGGGTTGATGCCTCCCCTATCTGTGCGCCTTCACCAAAATATCTGATTATCTAGATGAAGATAGGGCACCTGCCCGGACTAAAAAAGCGGTATCAACGGCAGGATTTAATCTTTTAAGGCTAGTTTCGAGAATATCCGCCTTTAAATCTAAGTATCAGGCAAGGAGGGTAATCTCGTGGAAGCGGTCCCGCTTTGCCAAACAGCAGATTGCCTTTGCCCTGCAGCAAACGAGCAAGTGCCGAATTTTGACGGCAAGATTATGAGAGGAACTTTCGGTTATCTTTCTCTTTGTCAGGAGAATAATAATAGTGGTGATATTTCTTGTAGTAATGATAGTAATAACCGCCGTATCCTCGCTTATGGAAGGCAGCCTGATTTAAGATAATGCCAATCAC
>CAZNTS010000319.1:0-2970 GCA_964576045.1 uncultured Nitrospiraceae bacterium
CTTGATATAATGGTTCAAAGTACAGGCTGAAACATATAATGTGAGGAATACATGAAGCCGTCTACTTCAAAAACGGTTCTGGCTGGTATTTGTGGCGGATTCGCGATGAATCTCGCTATGCTTCTTACTTTCCGCTTAATAGGATTGGGTTGGAGGGGGAAAGGCATTCTTCTTGATCCTGATGTGCAGAGCAGAAAGCTCATTGCAGTATGGACTGAGATAGAGCCGCTTCCCCTCGTTGTTAATCATCCAGCGCCAATTATCGCTGGAATTGTCCTGTTTGGCATAATCCATGCCTTTGTATATCGCTGGATATCCCCAGCCTGGCCCCAAGGTGCCGCCGCCAGAGGTATACGCATGGCGATGCTCACATTCATCCTTGTCTTCTTTTTTTGGGAATTCTTTACTCCCTTTAACCAGTTCGGCGAGCCTCTACCCCTTATCGTCTTGGAACTTCTTTTCTGGGCAACCATTGCCTTGGCAGACGGGTTTGTAATTGCCTTCATTATTGAAACTAAGCGCATTACCTGATGATCACAGAAAATATATGCAGTACGAGTCGTATCGATCTCGTATTGAAAAGATAACTTTTTTAAAGCCAACACCAGACGGGCCTGACCTGATTGTGCGGAGTTCAAATAGGGAACTTGGAGAGTTGATGACTAAAGAGCTAATCACAAATGCCTCCTGAGAGTCCAGATAGCCACAGAATGGGAACCAGGCTCTATAGTCATCAATTTTGTCTTAGCTTTAAACAAAAAGTGTGCAATATTGAGGTGGGGAGCGCAAGAGACATTAAGAATCATCGGAAAGAACGAGATAATCCTTTTCCCTGATTCATGATAAAAATTGATCTGCTATAATTTGCCTATTACAAATGGTAATCCTTGAGAAAAGACTTATTTCTTTTATTAACGAAACCTGAGGAGGTGCGACATGGGTTTTTTTGCATTTTTGGGTTTTATAGTGTGGGTTGTTCTTATGGTTCTAATATTCAAAAAAGCTGGATATTCGGGTCTTCAAATTATACTTATTGTTATACCGTTTATTAATGTCATAGTATTAATTTGGTTTGCGCTCACGGAGTGGCCTATTGAAAAAGAATTAAAAGACTTGAAATCCAAGCTCTCCATGCCGAGCAACATGTGACAAAAAGCTGCTAGCAGACTGCGCAGAGTTTTCGGCAACTGACCGTGGGGTGAGCGGCTGCCGAGATCTTCTTCAAACGCGCTTATTGGAGACCTGTCATAACGGTGCTGATTGCGAGCACTTTAACTTTAGAGGAGCCTTCTTGAGGCATTATCTTACCTTGGCACTTCTTTCTGGTTTGTTATTCCTCCATCCAGGCAATATCCTTTCTGAAGAGCCATCCCAACTTATCGGTTTTATTGAGAATAATGCTGAAAAGACAATTTTACGAATAGCATTTGAAAGGATAAATCAGCAATGGATCTCGATTTGTCCCTCAACAAACGACATAAAGAATGTTACGAGCTGCCGCTCTGAATCTGCCAAGGGTTTCTGAAATGGAAAGCATTGTATTCAGGCAGAGAGATAGGAGAAGTAGCAACCCGATGGTATCTGACAACAAAATATTATTCGGAGATTGGCTCAGCCAAGATAGTCACTGAAACGCCAGTCCCGCGAGTGGGAGAGAGGTCGCTGGAGTTAGCCGGTTGGTTGGACAAACCAGTTTTCCGCCCTTTGGTTGCTATTACAGGACGACATTTCAAAGACCCTGAAGGATGGTCTCCATCAAAACCACGGATCTCAGATTTGAAGCAGTTGTGGCCCCTGTTTACGAAGAACGTAGGTATCGCAACGAACTGTAAAATCGATGCTAAGGGAGATCAAAAGTTCATAAGGTGGCATTATCGTCGGAATGACCTGATTATTCTAAAATCATTTAGTTCAAACAGAGGCTCACGTTTAATTGGAATTATGTTGAATCCCAAATTATATAAATGCGATAGCCCATTAGGCAGGGAATGGTCCTCATTCTGGTTTGTTATACATGCTGATAACGGTACTCTGCCCTTACTACCGCAAGTGGGGAATCCCGAGTCAGAATATCAACTCGTCGCGATCGATTTTGGGGATTATGATGGAGGAGGAAAATCTGAAGCATTATTCTGGGTATCATCTTACGACGAAGATGGATATGTGATGTTTTATGATGCTTTTTCAAAGCATGCGGCTTTTACATGGTCCTATCATTGAGGCCGTTTATATTGCGACACCTTTAGTTATTATTGCTTGAAACTAAGAAAAGCTTCTTGCTGGATCTAACATAGTGGCTTTTTTGACGGGGTACAAGGCTACCCTCAGGAAGAAACAATTCACCAGTTGCATGCGAGTGAGTTTTTCCCACTAACCATTGCCTTCCCTGAAGAGCCTGTTGGGTAAAGTGCGGCTTAGCAGCTGATGGCACAGGAAGAGGAATCCGCACTTAATTGACCCCATCTTTCTCTGTTCCTATAATGTCATAAAAGGAGGTCCTCATGAAAAAGGTTTCATTATGCGTTGGGAAGGAATTCTGTGATGATTGCTCGCTCGCGATAAGGCGTTTTGTCGGAAAGATGAACGGTATTGACTCCGTTGATGTCGAAGAGGGAAAAATTGTTATCAGCTTTGATGACTCGAAGGTCGCCGAAACCGATGTCCTCAGAATCTCCGAAGAGAGTATCGAAAAGCTGGGGTACAAAATAACTGAGTGACAGATGTCTCTGTCGGTTATCGATCAGCCTGCCATGGAGAGAAACCACGCTTCCTCTGCTTCATCGTAATAGAGCTTGTGCAGATATCCGTCACTTCCTCTGATCCTGAAGAAGCGTTTTCTTTTTCGTGTCTCAGGGTCTTCCTCAACCCACCCATCCAGGATTTCGCCAGCTTCTATTTTTTCATTGCAGAGGACAAATGACCGCGGCATTTCCTCCGCTCGGTAACCTGAATATGCTCTGACCACTACTC
>CAZNTS010000320.1:0-4025 GCA_964576045.1 uncultured Nitrospiraceae bacterium
ACATATATGAAGGAGAACCGTTATGAGTTTCCTGTTTTCCTCGATAACGACGGGAGGACCGCCAGGGCTTACGGGGTGACAGGAGTGCCAGAAACGTATATCTTGGACAAAAAGGGCATTCTCCGAGAAAAAATGATAGGCCCCTTTGATTGGTCCTCGTTCCCTGCTGTTTCCCTTATGTCAGAGCTCATCAGCCAGTAGAGAATGGGCAAACCGTGCGCTCCCGACGTCGCTCTCCTCTTTGTTGGGATGCTCTATGGACAAGAGGAATATCTTTCAATTTCAGAGGATAAACTGCGCGAGGCCTTCGGTGAAAGTGTCGTGGAAAGCTTTCCGATGCCTTGGGATTATTCGGATTATTACAGACCTGAACTCGGCTCGCCCCTTTGGAGAAAGTTCATCTTTTTCAGAGACATGATCAGTCCCGAGACCCTTTGTTCTATAAAACTCATCACGAATAGAATAGAAGAAAGCCTGTCTATCGGAGGGAAGAGGCACATTAACATTGATCCCGGCTATCTTACATTACACAGCGTGGTGCTTGCATCCACGAAGAACTATTCTCACCGGATATATATGGGCAGAGGCATTTATGCGGAGGTCACCCTCGTCTACAGTAACGGAAAATACAGGCCCCATCTCTTTACTTACAGGGACTACTCATGTGATGAGTACATGGAACTCTTTGTGAGGGCGAGAAAGTTTCTAGAAGCCTGAGCCATGCTTCCTCTCGCTTCTTCTTATTCGCCTATGACGTATTTTTCAAGCTCGCCTATTCTGAACTGCTGGGCTGAAATGATTTTCTTGACCACGTCTCCCAAGGTTATGATCCCTTCCAGCCTGCCGTTCTCAAGTACAGGTAAATGCCTGATCTGTTTAGATGTCATCAGTGCCATGCAGTCTTCAAAGGTATTATCGGGGCTTACATAGAATACAGTCTGTGTCATTAGTTCGCTTACCGTAGTATCTTTCGACGCCCGCCCCAACAGGATAATCTTCCGTGCGTAGTCACGTTCCGAGAAGATGCCGACGAGTTTACCGTTCTGGACAACGGGCAGGGCTCCCACGTCCTTTTCAGCCATTAGCTCCAGCGCTTGGAATACCGTTGCCAAAGGTGAAATCGTCCATATGTCGCGGCCTTTGCTCTTCAGCAGTTCTCCAACAGTCTTCATGGGTATGCCTCCATTTTTTTGCCTCTTTTACAAATAGTATACTGCCGACCAAGGGACAGCGATAGGGGTGTCAAAACCCCCGGGAACCGGGTTTTGTCCATCAGCCACTGAATATTTCCCTTCCACGATGAAAGAGATATCATATCCTGTGAGATTCGTAAAGAATTTCTTTCAAATTGACTCTCCCTGTGCCGAGAGCGCAGGGCGTTTAGCCATTTTGATGCCGCATGCGGCACCAGAAATTCTCAATACAAAGTAAGCGGAACGATTCATCCCTGTGCCAAGAGCAACAGGGAGTTCTTAAAGAGACCCTGCAATGACGATACCACTAATCACATTGTGCTACAACCAGGATGAAACATGTGTATGACCTTGTTGCGATGTCGGTACATATCTAATGTCTGGATGACGAAGATACTCGCGATATGGGTCACGATTTTAATCGTGACCGAAACGGGTGCTGTGGCTGTTTCGAGGGACTGCAAATGATGTGACAGGAAACTGGTGAGCTGGAAAGTAGTTCATCCGGCTGTCGGTAAGGGATGTTCGTCATGTCGCTGGGCCATAGAGTCCCGAAAAACGCCGCATGCTAAGACAAGTGCGAATCGGTTAGGTCTTTCGACAGGTCAATCCGACCTGTGCTACGGCTGTCACGATAAGGCCACGTTTGACGGCAAGATTGTACATCCTGCACTGGGCACGGGATGCTTGAACTGCCACGACCCTCTCTCTGTTTTGCGTGTCATACAAAATCAGACTTCAATAAGAAGTATGTTCATCGACCAGTAGCGGGTGGGAAATGCATGGTTTGTCATGTCCTCCATGCCTAGGTTAACAGAGCTTTGCTTGTAAAGAAGTCTGTTGATCTGTGCCTCCAGTGTCACTCCGTCGTAGCAGAGCATCCCCATGTATCGGCAGTGGTAGGCCGGATGGAACATCTGATCGGTTAGGCTGAAAAAGACGGGACGGAAGAGCACCTGAAAGATCCTGCTCGGACTGGCAAGTCTTTTTACTGTGGGAGCTGCCATGATCCACACAGCGCAGACACATCAGCTCTTTACCGGGTTGAAGCAAAAATAACCTATGATATCTGCGTGTATTGCCATGAGATGTAGTCGGGCTTAATGGCTTCCTTTGACATCTGACTTAAGGCGACGACGACTTGGATATTGATTGTCGGTTATGTCGGAACATGTTGAGCAGTAAGCATAGGACGTCCGTTGAGAATCCTATAGGAGAGCTAGATTATCCCTGTGTATTACTTCATCTGAATAACGGAAACCCAGTATAGTTTCGACCTCGGAAGTTTTCTTCCCCTTAATCTTCTCTATCTCGGAGGAAGAGTAGTTCGCTAGCCCTTTTGCGATACGGGTACCACTGGAATCAGTACAATAGACTGCGTCTCCGGCCTCGAAATTTCCTGAAACCGAAACAATCCCCGAGGGAAGCAGACTTTTTCCTCCCTGTGTCAGTGCTCGCACCGCGCCGTCGTCGATGCCTATGCTCCCCTTAGTCCTGCACGCATAGGCTATCCAGCCCTTTTTTGAAGAGAGCCTTGTATCCCGCGGCTTGAATTCGGTGCCGAGACGCACGCCACTCAGCAGGGAAGAAATCACTCCCTTTGTCCTGCCGTTAATAATGTTTACTGCAATGCCGTGATGCACCGCCCGTTTTGCAGCGAGGACTTTTGAGAACATGCCGCCGGTACCAATCGTAGAGCCTGATCCCCCGGCCTTCTGTTCGATCTCTGGCGTTATCTCATCCACTATTTCGATGAGTCTTGCTCGGGGATTTTTCACAGGATCATCGCTGAAAAGCCCGTCCACATCAGAAAGGATTATCAAGCGTTCGGCATCGATGAGGCCTGCCACAAGGGAAGCGAGATGGTCGTTGTCGCCGAACCGTATCTCGTCCGTTGCCACAGTGTCATTCTCGTTGATGATCGGGACTACATCATAGGAAAGCAAGGTAATGAGTGTATTTCTGGAGTTGATATACCTTTTCCTGTCGGCAAAATCATCACGGGTAAGGAGTACCTGCGCGACCTTTCTGCTGTGGGTACTGAAGCATTTTTCATAGGCCCACATGAGGCTGCTCTGGCCTATAGCCGCGGAAGCCTGCTTAAGGATGATGTCCCGGGGTTTTTCCTTCAGCTCGAGCTTTTTCATGCCAGCGGCCACAGCACCTGACGATACTACTGCCACTTCATAACCCTCATCTCTAACCGATGAAATATCGTCAGCTATTGAATGTATCATCTCAAGATCCAGGCCGTTGTCATCAGAGGCGAGGATATTGCTCCCTATCTTCACTACCAGTCTTTTCAAAGAGATTTCCCCTTAATTGACCACAGCGGTCAGCCCGCCTTATGTTGCGTGCTTGAGCTTATGATATAGTTATCTCACCGAGCCTCTCAATTTTTTCCGCCACTCGTTTCACTAGCTCCCTTACCCCTTGTCCGGTTACGGATGACACACCAAAGAAAGCAGTTCCGGTATTTTTACAGTAATTCGAAAGTCTGTCAAGTTTTTCCATGTCTGCGATATCGAGCTTGGTCGCAACGATCATCTGAGGTTTTTCCAAGAGCAGCGAGCTGTAGAGTTCAAGCTCCCTGTTTATTTTCGTCAAGTTTTCTACGGGGTCGCCCGACGACATTTCGGACACGTCAACGAGATGGATGAGAATTGATGTGCGCTCCACGTGTCTCAGGAACTGGAATCCCAGTCCCGCCCCCGTATGTGCTCCTTCTATGAGACCTGGGATATCCGCAACTACAAAGCTTCTGAAATCCTTCAGTTTCACAACACCGAGATTTGGCTCAAGGGTTGTGAAAGGATAGTCGGCGATCTTCGG
>CAZNTS010000321.1:0-4750 GCA_964576045.1 uncultured Nitrospiraceae bacterium
GTACTTCCTGCGTAAATTATCAGCAACAGACCAGCAATCCCCAGTTCAACAGCCCCCTCCACGAAATCGTTGTGGGCATGCTCCCATCGTTCCTGAAGTGGCACCGTCTTATAACGCGGATAGACGTGCTCATAGGTACCAAGCCCCGTACCGAACAGAGGGTAGGAGCGTACTATGTTCAGTGAATCTTTCCAATTCATTATCCTGTACTCGGACGAAGGGTCCGCCCGGCCCATCCTTCCAAACTTTTCCACAACAGGTTTCCAGCCGAACCACCCCACACTAAGGAGCACAAAAAGAAAGAGCAGGATAATGATGCGCCCCTTCCTTCTCGTTGAGTCTCTTGTCCAGAGCATCGACCCAAAAAAAAGCATCGATAAGCTCAGACCTATGATCCCACCTCTTGACATGCTTAAAAAAAGCGACGTGCTCATGATCACTACCGCTGTCCAAGCAAGAACACTCTGGTTGGCACGAGTATCAAAAAAGAAATCAGAGACCATATCCTTTACGCCGCGATCATGCCTTACCCGGGGAAGAAGATATATGAGATATCCGGTGCAGACAGGAATAAGCATCTCCATCAGTCCCGCAAAATGGTTTCTGTTTACATACGGTCCAAATGGTGTGACTACGCTATTAAGCGTCCTGAACCAGAGCAGTTTCCCATTCCAGAAAATCATCTGAAAAATCCCCAATAGGGCAATGAATGTCCCGATACCGAGGACGACCATAGTCATCTTCGTGATTGAGCGCCTGTCATTCAGGACCTGGACCGTGAGGAAGTAGATACAGAAATACGCAAAAAACCTTGAGATCTCTAGGACAGTGGCGTACGGATAAAGGGAAATAGTGAGCCAGGGAAGATCTTTTGCATAGGAAAGATTCTCGGAATAAACAAGATATGTGCTTGGCGAAAGGACCTTGATCAGAGCTGGAGGCATCGGAAGGATCTGCAAAATTGCAAAACCCAGAAACAAGACTGCCGGCGCGAGGAAGGGCGGTACTTTCACATGGGACTTCTCACCCGTTTTAAGGACCTGGGAAAACCACAAGAACAGCAGCAGCGCACAGAACACCTCCATTATCGTCAGCGACCAGAACTCTACTGTGCCGAACAACAAGGGCGTCAGGGCGAGGAGACAGACTAGCCCACGCCGGATGGTTTTCTCCGCATCGATCACACGGTCTTTTCCTTACTCGGTCCGTACTGATAGGAGTAAGGATACAGGTATTTGTAGCCCTCCCTCTCGGTATCCACGCCGTTGAGGACCACCCCCAGGATCTTGGCGTTTATGTCTCTAAGGAGCTTTGCCCCTCTCTTTGCCACTTCAAACGTAGTCTTGCCGCTCCTGATCACCATCACAGTTCCATCCACAACGTTCGAGAGAATAGTCGTGTCAGTAACAGTGACCAGTGGCGCCGTGTCGAATATTACTATATCGAATTTCTCGTTCACAATGTTCAGGAATTCCTTCATTCTCTGCGACCCGAGAAGTTCAGACGGATTCGGTGGCAGGGGTCCTGAGGTGATGACGCTGAGGTGCGGAATGGGACTGGTCTTTATCATGTCCCTGACAACCTGACGCGCAAGAAAACTGCTGAGACCTATGGAATTCTCACTTCCGAAGACATTATGAATCTTTGGCTTACGGAGGTCAGCGTCCACAAGCAACACCATCTTCTCCATCTGCGCCAGTGCGATAGCAAGATTGATCGCGGTAGTAGTCTTGCCTTCGTCCTCCAAGGAACTAGTCACTACAACGTTCTTCACAGGCTCCACAGTCGAGAGCAGGATGCTCGTTCTCAGCGTTCTATAAGTCTCCGAGAAGGTCGACTTCTGATTGGTGTGGGTGATAGTTTCGAGTCGCTCGTCTGAGCCAGCCTTGTTGAAGGAAGGAATTACACCCAGCAGAGGAAGCGAAAGCTTTTCCTCGACATCATCAGGTCTCTTGAACGTGTTGTCGACATACTCAAGAAAGAAAGCTATTGCCACCCCGCCGAACAGACCCACAATAACGGAGAGCAGGACGTTGAGAAACCTCTTCGGTCTTATGGGGGACTTCGGAACCTCCGCCATATCCACAATATAGATATTGAAGGATTTAACCTCCTCTATGAGGCTAGTCTCTTTGATGCGCTTTAGAAGGGCATCGTAGATCTGCTGATTACTCTCGACCTCGCGTTTGAGGACACCGTATTGTATCGATTTTTCCGAAAGAGACAAGGCCTCGCCCTTCCCCTGCGCCAGTGAACTCCTGAGGCCAGCCTCTCTTGCCCGGGCGAGTTCATAATCGTTTCTGATGGAAGTGATAATCCTCTTAGCCTCGCTGGACATCCTATCCTGTACCGCCCTCAGGTCTTCCTTCAGACGAATCATCTGTGGGTGCTTCTCGCCATATTTCTTCGACATCTCCATGACGTCTTTTTCTATCTTTATCTCTTCGGTCCTGAGGGACTGCATTACGGGATCTCCCGCAATCGCCGGCACGGTCAGGGCACCGGCAAGGTTGCCCGTGAATTCCTTCACCTGACTGTATAGCGCCTCGGCTTCCTTCCGTTTGTTCTCGGCCATCACCAGCTGGGAACTCAGGCTCTGGAGCTTCTGCGGAGTAAGCGCCTCTTTGTTCTCCAACTCCACAATATCCTTGTCCTTCATATATTCCTGAAGAGCTCTCTGCGACTCCTCTAGCAACTTCTTCTGCTCGTCGATCTTCTTCGACATCCACTCCACTGCATGCTTTGCCGTCCCCATCTTGATATCGAGAACCTGTTCCACGTAAGCGTTCGCGATACCATTGGCAATGGCCGCAGCCAGATTCGGATCGTGATATTCGTAGCTGATATTTACCATCCTGCTGTTCTTCACAGGCTCCACTCTAAGCCCCCCCTGGATCTGCTTGGCAAGAACCAACAGTGGAACGTCCGGGATTTTCCCTTCAGGAATATTTTTAGTTGTTACGAAAATATTCTTCAGCATGCCGAACAACTCGCTTAGAGCACTACGGTTGGATCTCCTCGCAGCAGGATTAAACTCGGGATTGTTCTGGAGGTTGAGATTCTTCACCACTTTGGCCGCAACCGCACCGCTCCTTATAAGCTCATATTGCGTGTGATAATAGTCTTCCGAGTAAAAATCGGTATACAGGGCATTGATATTCGGCATATACTGGTTCTCCCTGTCGATCAGGACACGCGTAGTGGCCATGTAAACCGGGGTGGTTGTGAAAGTCCCAATGCTCACGATGACAACAAGCACTGAAAAGAAGGTAAGGACGCTGTTCCTTCTTTTTGCAATTACCTTCCAGTAGTCTCTAATATGAATCTCTTCTTCTTGAGGTCTTTCTATCCCTTCCATCTGCCTTCCTTTAGAAAAAGCTCTCCGGAACCACGATCACGTCATCTGGCATCACAACTTCATCAAGCCCTACTTTTTCCAGAGTCTTCTCTTTCTCGCCTTCTTTCCTCTTTATCTTTATCCGTTTCTCTGCTGCCTTATCAGTAAACCCTCCAGCCATGGTAATAGCTTTGAGGACAGTGGTGCCCTCTTCATACTTGTACGCATCGGGTTTTTTCACCTCTCCGCTCACATAGAAAAAACCCGCCTTCTGGATGTATATACTGTCCCCATCCTGAAGATTCATGTCTGCGCTAGTATCACCTTTTTCAACCAGCCTTTTCAGGTCGATAGTGAATGACTGCTCTCCGTGATCTACCTTACGTTTCACAATGGCCTTGTCTCCCGCATCCTTTGTCAAACCGCCTGCCCTTGAGAGAAGCTCGAGGAAGGTTGTCTGTCCCGGCAGTTCGTAAAGGCCCGGCCTTGAAACCTCTCCGATAGCGGTCACTTTCTTGCTCCTGAACTCCTCGACGAACACATTTACCTGAGGATTCACAATATATCCGTTGGCGAGCATCTCACTGAGCTTTGCCGCGATCTGCGGTATAGTCAATCCAGAGACTTTTACCTCTCCGATAAGCGGGAAAAAAATCGTGCCTTCTCCACTCACCCTCGCAATAGTGGCAAGATCGGGCTGGTCGTAAACAGTAATCCGAAGGACATCCCTATCTCCTACAACATAGTCCTGGGGAAAAACCTGAGAGGGAATGGCTGTCAGAATAAATGCAGCCGCAAGAATAAGACACGTTATTGACAGCCGGAAGCTAGACATACTTTTTGTCTCACGGGGTTGCGACAATCTTAAGGGAATAAACGTTATTAATATATCTAAAATCTTCACTATCCGAATTTCTTTTAGTATAACTATATTGCGCTTCGGTTCGCAACCACTTCCGTATCTGATAGATGATCCCGAGACCCGCTTCCCAAAGATCGTCCTTTATCGGCTGATCGCCCCGGTAGCTGTCCCTTTCATAGGATGCAAACGCCTTTCCTGTAATTTTACCGGTAAATTTATGAAAATACTCCAGCGAGAGCCCTGTAGTCACAAAAAAATTGTTACCCTCGATGTTTGTCTCTTCCGTACTTCTTGTGCCCCTTATTTTCAAAGAGTTCCTCGTGTTGAAATTATGATCAACGACCAGTTCCACGATGGCTCCTTTATATCCCCCTATGCCTGTATTTAGGAAGTCCTTTATTCCATAACCCGCCTTCACAGTCCCCTTCGTTTTCCCCGTAATGTCCCACGTGACCCCACCATAAAAATGGTGCTCCCTGCTGTCCAATTCGTCGGACTTGACGTAATCGATCATCACAAAATCGTATTCGATGAATGCGGATGTCTTCGGC
>CAZNTS010000322.1:0-6702 GCA_964576045.1 uncultured Nitrospiraceae bacterium
CTACCTGAACGACAAGTGAAGGACGCTCCTGCAGGAGTATGTCCCTTGTGACCCGTTCGTCCTCACTCATTGGAATGAGGCTGTTCACTCCGGGAGTATCGACCACAAGACATTTCCTGCCGTCAAGGGAAATGTTCCCATGAGATACCTCGACAGTAGTTCCCGGATAATTAGAAACTGTTACGTACTTACCGGTGAGAAGCCCGAATATGACGCTCTTGCCCACGTTCGGGTTGCCTATTAGAGCTATCCGTTCGTACTGACTTCCTTTGGCTTTTTTATCTAGAGTTTTGTGTTCACGCATTTGAAATTGAGACTTAGTCTCAGATAGATTATAGAAAAACATCATCACCTTAGTCAAGGTTTTTTGAAATTTTTTTGAAATTTCTCGGAAATTTGTGCTAAGGTGTATGAACTTAAAGACAGCTGCCAGCGCATGGCACAAGACCGGTCGGCAGCTTGTGAAAGAGAGGTTTTGAAGGAAACATGATCAAGAAAATCGTCCTTGCCTATTCCGGAGGACTCGACACTTCGGTGGCCATAAAGTGGCTTAAAGAGACCTACGGCGCCGAGATCATAGCCTTCTGCGCCGACCTCGGCCAAGGGGAAGACTTGAATGCGGTAAAAGAAAAGGCTATCTTGACAGGGGCATCAAAGGTCTATGTGGAAGACTTGAGGGAGACATTTGTTTCCGATTATATATTCCCGATGCTCAGGGCTAATGCGGTTTATGAGGGCTCCTACCTTCTCGGCACTTCTATAGCACGGCCATTGATTGCGAGAAGGCAAATCGAGATAGCTGCAAGGGACGGCGCTGACGCGGTAGCCCACGGAGCAACAGGCAAAGGGAACGACCAGGTGAGGTTCGAACTCACGTATTATGCTCTTAATCCTGGTATCAACGTAGTCGCCCCCTGGAGGGAATGGCCCTTCAAATCCCGGCAGTCTTTGATAGAGTATTCGGAGGCGCACAACATACCCGTTACTGCTACAAAGGAAAAACCTTACAGCACAGATAGGAACCTCCTCCACATCAGCTACGAAGGTGGGATACTGGAAGACCCGTGGACGGAGCCGCCACAGGACATGTATACCATGATGAGGACCCCTGAAGAAGCGCCTGACAAATCGACCTCCATCGTTATAACTTACAGGGCTGGCAATCCGGTTGCCGTCAACGGCACACCTATGACACCTGCGCACTTGCTTGAAACCCTGAATTCCCTCGCAGGGGACAACGGAATCGGAAGGGTCGATCTTGTGGAAAACAGATATGTGGGCATGAAATCGCGGGGCGTTTACGAAACACCGGGAGGCACTGTACTCCATATCGCTCACAGGGCCCTTGAGTCGATTACCCTTGACAGGGAGCTACTTCATTTAAGAGATTCCCTGATTTCGAAGTACGCGGAATTGGTCTATTACGGCTACTGGATCTCTCCTGAAAGGGAAGCGATCCAGGTTATGATGGATGATATCCAGAAAGATGTCACCGGTGATGTGAGGCTGAAACTCTACAAGGGAAACTGCCTTGTTTTGGGAAGACGTTCGGAGAGGTCCCTTTACCATCCCGAACTCGCTACCTTTGAGGAAGAGAAGATCTATGACCAGAAAGATGCAGCGGGCTTTATTAAGCTCAATGCACTCCGCCTGAGGGTGAGGAGTATTTTAAGAAAACACGATGCCTGATATTGCGTCGTGAATCGCCACCTCAATAGAGCCGGAGATAGGCCCTCTCCTTCAAAAGCTTCTTTCGGTTCATAAGAATTCCGCCGTAGTCTCCGTTGCACCCAAAGGGAACTGTCAGCAATCTATGGGGTTGACGCAAGAAGGGCGAAGAACGTAAAGGAGTTATCGGGATAGAAAAACGTGGACATTGATCACCGCTGGTGTCGCACAGGCACAGAAAAGGGAAGTTTTCGAAGTGCAGGGGACATCACCTCCCGGAGCTCGGCGTAACGAACGACCTCATCAAGAAGGGAGCAAAGCTCATCCAGAAGGCCGTATAATTGAAGAGCTTGCACTTACGCCTAGGAGATTCTTCAGAGCAAAGGAAAGACAGAAAATGGAGCTTGACGACGAAGAAAGAAAACTCTGTGATATACTAACAAGTATACCGATGCATATCGGCACGCTCTCGAGGGAACTTTTCCTCTCTGCGGCAAAGGCGCTTGCCACTCTGTTCAATCTGGGAACGAAAGGAGTAGTAAAACAGACTGGCGGTAAACGCTGCTGTCTTGTTTCCTGAAGACTTCTGTGTGATAGGGAGCAAGGATATGTCGGAGAACGTCTTCGGTATAAGCGCATGGCGAATAGGATCAATAACGAACCGCAGGACATCTTGGGACATTTGGACGATGAAGATCTCGATGCCATCAAGGCGTTTTTCGTCTCTTTTTTGATGGAGAATACTTTTTTACACAGAGATGATATCTACTCATATCTGTTTGGTGAAGGCAAAAGAATTATCTGGAACTGAAGGAGGCTGCCAGTGAAATCGCTTGTAATTGTCGAATCACCTGCAAAGGCCAATACCATAAATAAGATACTCGGCGAAGAATTTCTGGTGAAGGCGTCAGTAGGCCATATCAGGGACCTCCCAAGAAAAGAGATGGGAGTCAATGTGGAGAAGGACTTCGAACCGCACTATGAGACGATACCGGGAAAGGAAAAAGTGATTAGGGAATTACGAAAGACCGCAAAGGAGGCTGACGTGGTTTATCTCGCTCCCGACCCGGACCGGGAGGGAGAAGCGATCGCATGGCATATCGCAGCAGTGATCTCGGGCCAGCGGGGGAAAACAAAGGACGAAAAAATCTTCAGGGTCACGTTCAATGAAATCACTGAGCGTGCGGTGCGAGAAGCGATGAAGAAGCCGGGGAGGATCGATCTCAAGAAGGTCGATGCACAACAGGCGAGAAGAATAATGGACAGGCTTGTGGGGTATGGTTTGAGCCCCCTTCTCTGGAAAAAGGTACGCCGCGGTCTGAGCGCTGGGAGGGTCCAATCAGTTGCCGTTAAGCTCGTGGTAGACAGGGAGAGAGAGATAGAGATCTTTCAAAAAGAAGAATACTGGAACATTGGCCTTTTTCTTCAAGGCTCTGTCCCGCCGCAGTTTCAGGCGCGGTTATACAAGCATCGCGGTGTGCTAGTCGTTAACCGTGAGGCCGAGGGCGAAGAGCGTTTTCTCATACGGACCGCTGAAGACGCTACGAAGATCGCACGGGAGATCGAAGCAGAGAGTCTCTCCATTTCTAGGATCGAAAGAAAGGAGAGGAAAAGATCGCCGTATCCTCCTTTCACCACCAGTACGCTCCAGCAGGAAGCTGCGAGAAAATTGCGATATACCGCAAAGAGAACTATGATGCTGGCTCAACAGCTTTACGAAGGCATTGAGTTAGGTGAAGAAGGCTCCGTAGGACTCATCACATATATGCGTACGGACTCTGTGAGGGTGGCCCCTGAGGCCCAGCAATTTGCGAGGAAGAATATAGAGAAGAGGTTTGGCAAGGATTACGTCCCCGAGAAACCCGCCGCATACAAGAGCAAGGCAGGCGCTCAAGAGGCCCACGAAGCGATACGACCGACTGACATGGATAGGGCTCCTGAAACACTCAAGCAGTTCCTGTCGAAAGACCTCTACAATCTTTATGCGTTAATATGGAACAGGTTCATCGCGAGTCAGATGTCTCCGGCAAGGCTCGAACAGACGACCTTTATCATCGAAAACCCCGCCAAGAACCTCGAGATCAGGGCGTCCGGGACAGTCGTGAGATTTGACGGTTTCATGGCGCTCTACACAGAAAGCAAGGACGAAATAGAGGAAGAGGAAGGGGGTATACTTCCGCTACTGAAGACCGGGGATACCATCAAGCTCATGGAAGTTAAACCAACCCAGCACTTCACCCAGCCACCACCCCGCTACACAGAGGCGACCCTTGTGAAAGCGTTGGAGGAGAAAGCTATCGGGAGGCCAAGCACTTACGCTACGATACTTTCGACCATACAGGACAGAAAGTACGTACACAAGGCTGATGGCAGGTTCGCGCCCACAGAGCTCGGGATTGTCGTGAATGACCTACTCGTGGACAAATTCCCTGAGCTCATTGACATCGGGTTTACCGCGAAGATGGAGGATGAGCTTGACCGTATTGAAGAGGGCCGGATGAAATGGGTGAAGGTCTTGAAAGATTTTTACAAGCCTTTCAGCCGCGATCTCTCGGAAGCAACAAAGACTCTGGGAAAGATACGGCCTGCGGACATTCCAACGGAGGTCGAGTGCGAGAAATGTGGAAAGCCGATGGTGATCAAATGGGGCCGCCACGGGAGGTTCATGGCATGTTCCGGCTATCCTGACTGCAGGAATACACGGCCCCTCGATATTCAGGAACCGAAACCATTATCCCAGATGACTGAAGAAACGTGCGAAGTCTGCGGCTCTCCTATGGTGCTCAAGTCAGGAAGGTTCGGAAAGTTCCTCGCCTGTTCCCGTTACCCGGAATGCAAGACGACAAAACCTCTTTCCTCCGGGGTGAAGTGCCCGGAGGACGGGGGCGACATCGTGGAGCGGCGCACTAAGCAGGGGAGGTCCTTCTGGAGCTGCAGCAATTATCCGAAATGCAGGTTCGCCATATGGAACAGACCCGTCCCGAAGAAATGTCCCAGCTGCGGAGCGGATTTTCTCCTCAGTAAACGTGAAAAGACCGGGGAGCTTATTCTCTTCTGCCGCAAGAAAGAATGCGGCTACCAGGAAAAGCTTGAAGACACCGCCCCAGCAGGTGTTGGCGGTCAGTAGGACGGTTAACCTCTGCAAAGACATGCGGCCCTTCATTATAGGCATCGGTGGTGCACATAGTGGCGCTGGAAAGACAACTTACGCATCTCTGCTCCTCCAGCATTTCAAGGGCTGGGGCGCCATAAAATATACGAAAACCGGCCTCTATGCGTCCGTGGTGGACGACCTGAAAACTCTTTCCGAGGATAACAAGGATACGCGAAGATTTCTGGACTCGGGGGCAGAGAGAGTCTTGTGGGTCCAATCACCTCCTTTGGAACTCGGAGAGGTTCTTCCGCTGGCGGTCGAAGAGCTTTCCGCCCTCAAGGGAATTATCGTCGAGGGGAACAGCGCGATTGAGTTTTTAGTGCCCGATATTATAATATTTATACTTGGTAGCGACCCATCCGAAATAAAAGCTGGGGCAAAGAGCCTGCTTAGTAAGGCCGATGTGGTCGTAGCTGAAAAGGGAGCCTCCGTTCAGGTTAAGGAACGGGCCAGGAGATTCTCCAGGTCCCCCGGTGAGAACGCGGAATTACTCCGTTATGTCAGAGAGATGGTAGAGAAGAAAGAAAAGATAGCTTCATCGCTGAGGGAAAAGTCCGATGACGGCAGGATCCCGTGTCCTGTCGCGAGAAAACTTGCTGAGGAACTTTCCGTTCCTTACAGTGAGATAGGGAGAGTCGCCAACGAACTTCAAATAAAAATCACCGGCTGTGAGCTTGGCTGTTTCTGATGGCCGTCCTCTTATTTGAACTCAGTCTCACTTTCTATTTTGCTGCGACCATTGTAAGCATCATAGAACTTTTCAGGGGTTCAAAGGCCACCTCGCGGTTGATACTCATTTTTGCGGTCGTGGGCTTTCTGTTTCATACCGCGACCATAGTCATAAGATACGTGGTATCAGGGCACCTTCCGATCGTGAGCCTCCATGAAGCCTCTTCGTTCTATACGTGGTGCATCGTCCTTATCTTCTTTTATCTCGAATATCGGTACCGGCTCGACCTTCTTGGTCCCTTCACCATGCCGGTGGTATTTATCTTTATGCTCTCCTCATCCATATTCCCGAGAGAAATACGGGAGTTGAGCCCTGTGCTTCAAAGTTACTGGCTGGGCATCCACACCTTTCTCGCCTTTCTCGGTGACGCGGCTTTTGCGATGGCATTCGGTATCGGCATGATGTATCTAATTCAGGAACACCACCTGAAATCAAAGCACCTAGGAGGACTTTTCCAGAGGCTCCCAAACCTCCAGATACTGGACGAAGTCAATTACAGGCTCATCACGCTTGGATTCCCCCTGCTGACTTTGGCCATCATCACTGGCGCGATATGGGCTGAAAGCGCGTGGGGAAGCTATTGGAGATGGGATCCCAAAGAGGTATGGTCCCTCATCACTTGGTTCATTTACGCACTTGTGCTCCATGCAAGACTGACTGCCGGATGGAGAGGTAGGAAGGCCGCGGTACTCTCCATCGTGGGCTTTCTCAGCGTGATTTTCACTTTTTTTGGCGTGAACCTTCTCTTGAAAGGGCTGCATGCGTTTGTATGAAGATTATTGTTATCGGGTTGAATCATAAAACCGCTGATGTTGATGTCAGGGAAAAACTCGCTTTCAACGGGCCAAAACTCGAGGAAGGGCTTCTTAAAATCAGAGAACTCCCCGGTGTGAGCGAGGCCATCGTGCTCTCCACCTGTAACAGGGTCGAAATTTACGTCAGCTCAAAGCACCCTGATACGACATATGAGACCATAAAAGGATTCCTTTCACAGTTTCACGGGCTCGACAGTGCGGCCCTTGAGCGCTCACTTTACTTCTATAAAGATCGTGATGCCGTGAAACATTCTTTCAGAGTGGCCTCAAGTCTTGATTCCATGGTGGTGGGAGAGCCCCAAATACTGGGACAATTGAAGGACGCATTTGAGTTT
>CAZNTS010000323.1:0-3368 GCA_964576045.1 uncultured Nitrospiraceae bacterium
TGATTATCGTAGATGAGCTTTTTATGTTCCTCAGCTTCAGAAAGTCGACCATTTTCTTCCGTTCACGCCATTTTGTCTGCTTCACCAGTAGGACAGGAAAGACAGCGGCCAGTGACAGAGCTATTGATATTGCCAAGGAAATTCGGTATCCGATAGCTGAACCGTTCACCCCTGTAGATAGCCCCATTGCGAGGTTGAAAAGGTCAGGCATGAAACCGCCAATCAATCCGCCAACGACTGCCATTGTTATCGAAAGCGCGGACTGGAAGCTGAAGAGGTACGTGCGTTCCTCCAAGCTACTGTTCTCCACTAGAAGCGGCGTTGCAGCAACCGACGCCAGAGTTCCAATCAAGCCGGAGCTGATGCTTGCGGCCAGCAAATCCGTCGGCTGCAAGACCACGATTTGAGCAAGATTGACAAGGTTCGCCGTTAGGCCTATCAAGATGGCTTTCTTAGGGCCGATACGCTCACAGAGTAAACCGGCAGGCAGTGCAACGATGCCCGTAGCAATGGCGCCCGCCGTGAACATGTTGCCGATGAAGTTCAATTGAAAACCCACTTCTCGCAGGTTGAGGTACAAATAGAACAATACCGCCCAGATTCCAGAACCCAATCCCTGAAAAACGGTGGCAACGAGATAGAGTTTAGCGTTGCGGCTAAGCGTAGTCAGTCGATGAACATATCCTCGGATTCCAGCAGCAGACTGCAAAGCTTTTTTCACCGATGAGAATTCGTAACCATAAACCCTTCAGACATAAATATTTTCTCAGTGAGCCCCAAGACTTCTTTCCAAAAAAAACGTGCAAGACTCACGCCGAACCAGCGGACTCTATTTCTGAAAAATCTGAATTTCTCGTCCTATCTTGTGTCTTTCTTCAACATCAACGAGGGACCACATTTTAGTCAAATTCTCGTTTGCAGCGTCGTCCCCGGAAAGGACTGGTTTAGGGAACGGATAGACCCTCTTGAAACCGACTGTGAACGCTTTTTCTTCAATGTGCATCGTGACCGGTTTTCCTGAACGCGTTTTTATGTAAGGCGTTACCAGCACCAGCCGTCCTTCCTTTTTCAGACTCTTGTATGCCTCCTCCAGGAAGTCTGAGAACAAGGGCGTGAGCTTCTTGATGATCTTCGTTGCGTATGTTGAAGTGGCAACGTGCCGAAGTGCTGGACCTAGATCGGGTTCTGTCGCTATGCAATCTACGTCTTGGGTGATTCTTTCCGTTAGTCTGCGCGAGTCTCCCTGCAGAACCGTGTATTCTGCCTCCTCCAACGCGTACTCTCTTTTCAGCCAATCAAGATTTAGCCTGCAAGCGTTGACGCACCACGGGTCCACGTCCACTCCAATCACTCTTGCCTTGGCCAGAAGCGCTTCCTGAACGATCGTGCCAACCCCACAGAACGGATCGAGAAAAAGTTTTCCTGGCCCGCAGAATGCCAAGTTTATCATGATTCTTGCCAATCGAGGCGGTATGGCAAATATCCTGCGTTGAACCGGTCTGCCTACGTCGCGCTTCTGAAATTCGAAAGGGTCATGCACCCCGACAGTGATGGATACTAAAGTCTCGTTCTTGCCAACGCAGAACAGCACTTCCGCTTTTCTTTTCACCAAGTCTTTTTTCAAGACTTCAACGTGGCTCAGCTGAGGTTGCCATCTGCCCTTGGGAAAGCCCATAAACCCTGATTTTCTGCCTTGAGCCGCCAGCTCATGCTTCAGCGAGCTTCCGACAAACCTTTGCATGATTCTTGAAACTGGATGAAAATATCGCTCCGCACAGTATACGCTCACCCCGAATACAGACTTTCCGGAAGCGGAGTCAACCATCTCCTCAACTATCCCGCTCGTGGAAAGAAACATTCTGACTTGAGCCTGAGCCTGCTTGCTTCCATTCATAAACGCTTCTTCCACGGTGCATGTAGCAATCTTCGTGGCAACCTTGCCGATCTTTATTGTTCCGCCCACATCAGCAACAACTGAGGAAGCCAAACTCCCATCAACGTTAATGGTGAAGAATGCCGGTGTAAACTCACACAACTCAAACCCACAGCACTTCGCCTCCAAATACGCGACAAGCTCTGCTAGGGAAAGCCTCCAATTCTTCCCCGGAACAAACACGTAAGCGTTCGGACTATCGAGCACCATGCTTAAACACGTGAGTACTGTCGCCCCCACATAATAGAGTAATGGTTCAGTGACAGAGGCAGCCTCACTTCCACCGGCAAAGTTTATGACAAGTGTCTTAAGCCTGCGGGCGCCCGTCTATTCCTTCATGGTCTCAAGAACGACGAGAGAAAAAGCTTCCGTTTCAAAAGGCTGACAGAAATGTCTGCGGGAAAGAATTTCTTGTTTAAATATAGGATTGCTTGACTCTAATGTCTTCATAGTCTATCACGCTGATGAGAGAAATATGGCAATAGATTTGCTTCCAATACTGTCAACGTTCGCTATCGTTGCGTTAGCCGAGTTCGGGGACAAGACGCAGATTGCAGTCGTAAACCTGAGTGCTAAACACCAACCAAGGTCAGTTTTCATCGGGGCTATCCTGGCCTTTGCTTTGATTGTTGGAATTAGTGCATCAATAGGCGGAACAATTGCCACCTATATTCCAGTATTTTGGATTGATCTGGCAGGCGGCGTTTCCTTCCTAATTTTCGGGATCTACACACCATTCTCAAAGGAAAATGCAATAGTCAAAATCAAAGACCACTCAAAAATCGTCACTACATCCTTCCTGCTTATAGCATTAGCAGAACTTGGCGACAAGACACAACTTGCTGTCATAGCCTTATCGGCAAAATATGATGCGCCGATTCAAGTATTCTTGGGAGCAATGCTTGCGTTCGCTTTGCTGACCGCGCTCGGCGTAGTCTTCGGCAAAATCATTTCTCGATACATATCCGCACGCTACATCAAAATTGGCGCATCGCTGATATTCATCGCGTTTGGCGTTCTTTTCTTGTTCCAAGCCTTCAGTGGCACTAAACTGTTTTGAAAACAACCTGATTTTAGGTTCTGCAAAACTGTCCACTTCATCAAAAGGTTTATTCATAGGCACATAAAGTAAAGCTATAAATGTTCAGCTAATGTTAAGTGGCAACTAACTCTAATGCGATGGATAAACGAAGGAAATCTTGATGAGTTCAAAACTTGGGGAACAGAAGACCGGTCAGTTGGCCGTGCCCGGGGACCGTCTAGGCGTGATTGAAGAGTTCATCCCAGACGCGGGAACATACGTCAAAGGCGGTGTGATATACTCCAAAGTCATCGGCCGAGTCCTCATCGATTTAGTTCACAGGCGCGTCTCGGTGCATCAGCTCATCGGTCCGTCGAAGGTTCCTGCCATGGGCAGCACCGTTTTGGGGCAGGT
>CAZNTS010000324.1:0-7184 GCA_964576045.1 uncultured Nitrospiraceae bacterium
CGGTGTCGGTGCATACACGGCAGGGGTTTTTCACCTGTATACTCACGCGTTCTTTAAGGCCCTCCTCTTCCTCTGCGCCGGCAGCGTGATGCACGCAATGTCAGGGGAACTCGACCTCCAGAAAATGGGTGGTCTGAAGAAGTACACGCCCTGGACGTATAGGACGATGTTCATTGCTTCTTTAAGCATTGCGGGGATTCCGGGATTTGCGGGCTTTTTCAGCAAGGACGAGATCCTGTGGCTCGCATATTCAGGTCCGAGCCCTGTGGGGAAATTTGTGTGGGCAATCGGCACATGCGTGGCCTTTCTCACCGCCTTCTATTCCTTCAGGCTTATCTTCCTCACATTCCATGGGAAGTTCCGGGGCACTCATGAGCAGGAACACCATCTCCACGAATCTCCCAAGGTGATGACAATACCGCTTGTGCTTCTTTGTGTGGGCGCGATCGCTTCAGGATGGGTGGGTATCCCGCATCTGCTAGGCGGCGGCTCACATTTCGCGGAATTTATGAAACCTGTGCTCGGTCACCTTGAGGGCCACGGGACTCATAGCGAGGAATGGCTGATAATGGCGATTTCGGTCGTTGCAGGTCTTGGCGGGATCGGCCTCGCGGCCGTTGTTTATTTACGGGAAGGTAACCTTGCTGACAAGATCGCTTCACAGTTTGCGTTTGTGCACAGGGTGCTTTGGAATAAGTATTATGTTGATGAACTCTATGACGCCATTATCGTGAGGCCGACGGTTTGGATCGCTAAGAATGTGATTGTAGGCGTCACAGACGGAAAGCTCATTGAAGGGATTGTGAACGGAGTACCCGGTCTTATCGGAAGGTTTTCATCGTGGCTGAGGAGCCTCCAGACGGGTATGGTGCACCAGTATGCGGCGGTCATGGCCTTCGGTTTGCTAGTAGTAATAGCCTTGGTGCTTCTATGGTAATGAGGCCCGTTTGTTCTGAACAGTTGCGTTCCGTGACCAGAAGGAGGAACTGATGAGCAGTCTTACATATCCTATTCTCTCCGCACTGATCTTCCTTCCTGTCCTCGGAGCGGCGCTTATCATGTTCATCGGCAGGAGTCAAGAAAAACTGGTGAAGTGGGTGGCTCTTGTCGTAAGCTTGGCTGCCTTCATACTTTCCGTTCCCCTTTTCACCGAGTTCGACAGGTCTACACATCTCATGCAGTTTACTGAAAGGCATGAATGGATCCCGTCATGGAACATCGTGTATTTCCTTGGAGTGGACGGAATCAGCGTGCTTTTTATCCTCCTTAGCACCTTGGTGACGATTCTCTGCGTTTTGATATCCTGGAACTCTATCAATTCAAAGATAAAGGAATTCTACATCGCCATTCTTGTAATGGAAGGCGCGATGATAGGGGTCTTCTCTTCTTTGGATTTCTTCCTTTTCTACATCTTCTGGGAGGCGATGCTCATACCGATGTATCTTCTTATCGGTGTCTGGGGCGGACCGAACCGGATTTACGCTGCCATAAAGTTCTTCCTCTATACGTTAGTGGGAAGCGTGCTGATGCTTGTGGGCATCATAGTGCTGTATTCCTACGGAGGGCATACCTTCAATATCCTCGAGCTGTCGCAGAAGACCTATTCCTATCAGATGCAGTTCTGGCTTTTCTGGGCCTTCTTTGCCGCTTTTGCGGTTAAGGTTCCGATGTTTCCGGTTCACACATGGCTTCCGGATGCACACACAGAGGCCCCCACTGCCGGCAGCGTGATCCTTGCTGCTGTGCTTATCAAGATGGGCGCGTACGGCTTTCTCAGGTTCAGCCTGCCTCTTTGCCCTGACGCATCGAGGGCGATGGTCGTCCCTATGCTGGCGCTATCGGTGATAGCCATAATTTATGGAGCGGTAGTATGCCTTGCGCAAACGGACCTGAAACGTCTCATCGCGTACAGCTCTGTGAGCCACATGGGTTTTGTGACCCTCGGTATATTTGCCCTGAACATGCAAGGGCTCGAGGGCGGTATACTCCAGATGCTGAATCACGGCGTCGTGACTGGTGCGCTGTTCCTCTCTGTGGGGGTGATCTATGATAGGACCCATTCTAGGCAGATCAGCGATTACGGTGGACTTGCCAGCGTCCTTCCTGTCTATGCAGCGTTCTTTATGGTGTTCACCCTGGCCGCCATCGGGCTTCCTGGCACGAACGGGTTCGTAGGGGAGTTCCTGATTATTTTGGGGGGATTTACGGCAAGCAAATGGGCCGGCACCTTTGCTGCGACAGGGATCATCATAGGCGCGGCGTATATGCTATGGCTGTACCAGAGAGTGTTTTTCGTCGAAACTAACCAAAAGATCATTGGGCTGAAAGAGATGGACACGAGGGAGGTCTTTACGCTGCTTCCGATGATTATGCTCATATTCTGGATAGGCATCTTTCCGGACACGTTCCTGAGCTTTATGCATCCCTCGGTCGAGAATCTTCTGAGACGCGTATATGGCGGCAGCCAGGAGATGGTAGTGGCCAACAAGATACTGGAGATAATAAAATGAATAGAATCCCGGGAGGTAGTAGTGCAGGTGCCTGATATAGCGCCAGTGGTCCCTGAGATTGTAATGGCTTGCCTTGCGCTTGTGGTCATGATGATGGACCTTCTTGTCAAACGGAAGGGCATCACGGCGCTGTTTAGTATAATCACCGCGATTGTTGTGGGATTTACGCTGATGAATTCATCGGGGCCTGCGTTTTCCGGCATGTTCATCTCTGACGGTTACAGCTTCTTTTTTAAGCTGATTTTTCTCATAAGCCTGGTACTCTCTGTGCTGATCTCGATCAAGTATATAAAGATTGAAAAGGTTGATTTCGGCGAATACTACAGCCTCATGCTCTTTTCCACCCTGGGTATGATGATCATGGCCTCTGCAGGTGATATTATCGTTCTCTTCCTCGGTCTGGAGCTGATGGCGCTGAGCCTATATGTCCTTGCTGGGTTCCTCAGGCATGAGACAAAGTCCAACGAGGCTTCGCTCAAGTACTTTCTGCTGGGTGCATTTGCTTCTGCCTTCCTCCTTTATGGAACTTCAATGATCTATGGGCTCACCGGGACTACGAACCTGAAGGCCATTGCCCAGTTCCTTGCCGCAAAGGGTGGCTCTCATGATCCTGCAATAATGCTTTCAGTAATGCTTTTTCTGGCTGCGTTTGGATTCAAGGTAGCTGCCGCTCCCTTCCATATGTGGGCCCCTGACGTGTATGAGGGTGCGCCGACTTCTATTACCGCCTTCATGTCAGTGGGGCCGAAGGCCGCTGGCTTCGCGGTCTTCGGACGAGTTTTCCTCCTTGCCTTTGGAGATCTGCAGGTTGACTGGGCAGGAGTCGTCATACCTATCGCCATTCTCACCATGGCAGTCGGCAATATCATCGCTATCTCTCAAATGAACATAAAGAGGATGCTTGCTTATTCCTCCATTGCCCATGCAGGCTATGCCCTCATCGGTATTGTGGTCGGGGGACCAAACGGCATTGCGAGCATGATGAACTATCTTTTCATCTATGCCTTCATGAATATTGGCGCTTTTGCCATAGTGATCATGCTGAGGACAGAGGGTTTTAAGGGAGAGATGATCTCTGACTACGAAGGCCTTGCGAAGTGTCATCCTCTGGCTGCCGCCCTGATGCTTATTTTCATGTTCTCCCTCACCGGGATACCACCAACTGCAGGGTTTGTCGGAAAGTTCTATCTATTCATGGCGGCAGTGAATGCTGGATACACCTGGCTCGCGATAGTCGCAGTGGTATTCAGCGCTATATCTGCGTATTTCTATCTCAGAATCGTGATGTTAATGTATATGAAGGAACCAGAGGCCGAGATTGCACTTTCCACTTCAGCTTCCACGGGCCTTGCGCTGGCGGTCACGGCAGTGGCAGTGATCCTCATAGGAGTATTCCCCTCCGGTGTCATCGAAATGGCCCGTGCTGCAGTAATGGCTTATTAGAAGAAGTTACTTCCTGATAAGACCCTGCTCGTTGCTCAGATTACAATTCTCGCTGGCTTTTTTTGATGACCAATGGCAAAAAAGTATTCGCCAGCGCAACTAAAGAGAACTTTGTTCCTTACCACACACGCCGCTAACGAGATTAAAATTCATTCCATTTGTCGTCCTGCGCTTTCAGCGTGATGTCCAGCGGTGCTCTTTGTTCGTGATATTAAATAATCAATTGCCCCATTCCTCGGGGTAGATAGATATCTTTAGTGGAGCGCGACCACTGACATGCCAAGAATGTTCTCTTATGTTCTCGCTTCTGCACCGACGAGCCTGGAGTTTCAATAAATCGCAACTAACGCGGATGACCATGTAAAAGAAAAAAAAGGGATGTGCTGGTCAACATGCCTCTTTTGAAGTCGACAGCGGCAACTATGTTCTGCTTTACACAAGTCCCATATACAACCGCTTGTGCCTCAAAGGCTATGCTTGAATTACTCGCCGCACTCTTATAGAATAAATGTCGAGTTAAGTTTTGGAGCAGGTGGAAACGGTTTGTCAGTCATAACTATCTCGAGGGGTTCTTACAGGCGTGGAAAAGCGATAGCGGAAAAGGTCGCTCACATCTTGGGGTACGAGTGTATCGCACGGGAGATACTCCTTGAGGCCTCTCAGCAGTTCAATATACCAGAAATAAAACTTGAGAAGGCGATTCTTGATGCACCATCAGTTTTAGAACGATTTACTCGTGGCAGGGAAAAATATATCGCCTTCATACGAGCGACTCTGCTAAAACAATTACAGAAAGATAATATCGTATATCACGGGCTAGCGGGTCATTTTTTTGTCCCAAAGATACCCCATGTGCTTAAGGTGCGTATTACCGCCGACATTGAAGACAGGGTTAAGGAGGAGATGAAGATAACAGAGTTCTCAGCTGATACTACGCGTTACCTCCTGAAGAAAGACGACGACGAGCGTCGCAAGTGGGGTCTCCGCTTGTACGGAAAAGACATGTGGAACCCCGATCTTTATGACATTGTCTTGCATGTTCAGACCATGACTGTGGATGAGGCATGCCAGATCGTTGTTACGGCGGCGAAGTTGCCCAGCTACCAAACAACACCACAGTCCCAAAGCATCCTCGATGATCTGTGTCTGGCAGCCCAAGTGGAGGCGGCTCTCGTGCAGGAATTTAGTGTGGCACGCGTGACAGCTAGGGAGGGAAGCATCCACGTGGCGATCAAGGCCTCGGCCAAAGAGGAAGTAGAGATCATATCAAAGGTCGCTAACATTGCTCAGCATATCTCTGGTGTTAAGTCCGTTTCAGTGAACGTCGTGTAAGCAGACATTGTTGGATGATGCCCTCCAGGCAGTCAGACTTTATTGTTTTCCGATAATAATCCGCTCCACACGTCAAGACAGGACACTAAGGGCGTCGGTTTTGGAGGAAACACTTAAACCCATCTTCTACAGTAGTCTAAAAATAAATCCGCAAAAACCGGCAGTTATAGGGTCATAAGAAGGGCGTGGCACTATGTCGGCTTTTTTTATTGACTCAGCGCAGGGTCGCTTTTTATGATGTGCCATTTCCTTTATCCGTGATGATTCTTACAGTTGGCGGCACTGCAACGCCTGTTGCCTGACCATAAGAATATTGCCGCCGGAACGCTTCACTTGTTGCAATAAATACGCAGGCGCCATTGCAGACAGAACGGTTGCAACTAGAGAGCGAAGGTCCCATTGGTCATGTTTCACCTAAAAGATCTCTACATAGGTCACGGAAAGCCTGCATAAGGAATCCAATATTGCTCTGTCTCAATTTTGGCTTCTTTTTTCACTGATTCACGTTTCTGGTAATGAGTCCTACCATTACCACACGGTGCTAATCGATTTGACTAATCTAGGGGTTATTATTGCAGTTCATTACGGACGTTTGCTCTGTAGCAAGACGGACTATTGAAATTCCTGTGTAGTCCCGACTATCCCTCTTCGGTCTGGGCACGTTATATATGCAGGGAACGTTGCACTGGCAGAGCGCATGTGCGTAATTGTCAACCCGCTAGGTATTCTTCATGTTAATATTCATCTAGCGCTCCGTGCATTCCGTGCAGCGCTTCTTGTCATGTCCCCGCATGGCTAAGTGCCTTTACGGGACAACGAAGTATACAGCTGCCGCAAGTACCATGCGCGAAGTGGAAGCAGTATTTGTGATTATCCAAGTAGATTCTCATATTCGGTGAAACCTTCACTCGTGCGATTACCGATCGAGTACGGTGGGCTTTTCCCGCAGCGGTAATCAGACCGTTTCTTAGCCCGAAAGTACCCAGCCCTACTTCATAAGCGGCATTGCGTTCTGACCAGCCGGAACACCATGTGCGAAACTCCTTTTTGGACCGGCTCCAAGTAGGCGACAGCGGGGCAACAGTCGACTGGATCCCCATTCTTGCAAGTTTGTCCACAAGATGGCAAACCGCAGTGCATTATTAAATAGTTCCCCTTAATGCCACATGCACACCCATCGTTCCATCAGTCTTGGCTCCAGCATCGAACTTCCTCTTTTTTTATTATTTATCACGGCCATTATTACTTGAGCCGTTTCGTAGTATGGCGTTATTGGGGTCAATTATTGGACGCGAGTATTACAGGGACACGGATAAGGTTGAGACTGGAGACGCGTAGTGCAGGAAAGAATTATAAAGTTACTTTATCGAGTCAATTAAGAAAATTAATCGATCCCTCTGGCTGGAGGGATGTGTTTTTTTGTCAAAAAAGCTATCATAAAATTAAGATTGATAGAGCGCGTAGAACAAAAATAGGAGTTGCGGGATAAGGAGAGAAGAAATGATGGCTAAGAATCGTATAAATAAAGGGGATTCTATGGAACCGTTACATAGGGTCGTTACATATGGAATTTGGATTCTGATTGCCGGAATCCTCGGTGCGGTGATGTTGTGCGCAAGCATAGCCTTGGCCGGAAACACTAGCGGTGTAGTTTTGGACCGGGGCTATGCCACGGCGTCTGTGTTGAGCGACACTCTCGAAGTCACCCCAGCGCGTGTGTTAATTACACAAAGCATCGACGAGGGCCGCCTAGTCGAGCTTGATGGTAATACGCGTCCTGAAATGACTCCCAGCAATGATCGTGGCCTAGTTGCAGACGGCCTTCCACTGGAGCACATGTTACTTCTATTGCGGCGCCCTGCCGAGCGGGAAAAAGCACTTCAACAGTTCATAGAGGAA
>CAZNTS010000325.1:0-8831 GCA_964576045.1 uncultured Nitrospiraceae bacterium
AAAGCCAACTTGCTGAAGGAAAGAGAAACTTGGATGGAGTTTCTAACCGCTGCTGAGAAGCTTCTCGGATCGATTAGATCATCAAGCTCAGTTGGATTAGCGATTTATGGTGAACATGGGATTGAAGCGACATTCAGTCAAGAACCGGGCATTTCGCACAGAATACGAATTCTTGAAGCCATATCAACCTTTGACGCAGTGGGCCGAGCTCAACCGGATCGAAATCAACTAGTTTCAGGATTAGATTCGGCCCCGAAAATATTATCCGGCACGGAAGGTCTCGTAGTAAATAACCTGTCCGATGCAAAACAAGGGAAATCTTTCAGTCTTACTCTTGCTCCATTCGTTCGAAACATAACGATTCGTCGCCGCATGAGAGTCAGAAGAGAGGGGGGATTCAAAGTTCTTGAAGAAATAAAGAGGGCCATCCCTCCCTCCATCATTATCGTTTTCGCGTGCGACGACTCCAAGCTGGACGGAGTTCTTGAAGCGACGAAAACGGTTCTATCGCATCACCATAGCATCATAATAGTTATTCTTTGTAGCGCCAATACTTCAAAGAGAATCGCTCCGGCTGCCTCCAATTTCGGAGGCGTCCGCATCGTAAAGTGCTCTCCTCTTCAGCTCTGCGCAGCGATACGCGCTGAGGTTCTACACATAAATCAAGAGCGAATGCCAGTTATAGGCGTGAAGAACGTTCGGCAACTGAGTTAAGCTCTTCATTCTTCGAATCGCTGTAACGAGTCACAACCACTAGATCATTGAGCCGTGGAAACCGAGGTGCTTTGAGCTCTTCAAGTAAGGGGGTTCTACCACTTCAGGCACTAGGTCGGCGACGGCGTACTTCACGCTTCGACTTCGAGACGATTGAACGGACACTACGACTTCGAGTAGTTGTTTCAGCTTCCCCTACTATCTTTGGAATATTCGCGCAAGGCACCAGCGGCGGCGAAACACATGGTGAAGAGCGCCAAGGAGGCGACCACTGGTTCGAGACGGATTCCCCACGGAGTGAAATTCAAGATGAGACCGACTAATGGGACAACGGCTAAACTCACGCCTACATTCAATATGAGGAGTTCAACGCCACGCAACCTAGAACCTTCAGGATACAGCAGCCTGAGAAGAGCGAAGCCAGGAAGATACAAGACGAACAGTAAGCCTAGCCCCCACCGGACGGGAGAGAGCGAGGAAGAAGCCGGTATGATAGCCACCACCAAAACCGATAACAAAACCGCGGCGAACGTAGCCCATAACCAGCCGCTCACCGAAAGTGTGAACAGATAGTCAAGGAACCTTTCGAATCGGTAATTCGGTCTGCGCAGCGCGAAGACATCTTCAGCGGCTAATCTCTGTACCGTCTCGACAAAACTCTCCTCATCCGCTCCGTCTCTCGCTCTGAGCATAAGCCAGAGCTCGCCGACGGTTGAGGGATGCTCTCTCCTAATCGTCGCAAGTATCAAGTCATCCATCGGCGGTGTCGAAGCCTTAGTTTGGGTCAAGGCTGAGAGATTGAACACCATCGTCGGTTAAACCTTTGAGGAGGTCATTAAGTTGTTCTATTTTGGGTAACGTCGCAGCCATGTATGACTGAATTTGGGTAGCCACTACAAACCGTCTGACGGGAGCCACTCGCGAACATGAATGCGAGGCCATGGCACGGAGGGACATGTAAAATCTCAGCCGCAAACTCGACGGTCGAATCGCCGTCTTATGGACCGCTAGTGAAAAGAGAAGGCAACGTAACTAGATCATGTCTCGCTGTTGCGAGTTTAGCTAGGCCTCGTTTTTTGAAGTGTTTCCTTTGCATGCTTCGCTGGCGTCCAATAATCTGATCTTGTCATACACAATTGACGTTCGATAGAGAATTCACATATTAGAATTAAGAAAAAGTTCTTGATGGCCATGTTCCTCTACCAAACATTAATAATCTTGCAACTTGTCGGCCTCTGCGAGTTGTCTGGTCCTATCGATGGGATACTTCGTGGTGCGCGATTGTTGTCCAGCCTGCGGTTCGAGACAATATACAACCGTTTACTCACGTGACTTTCAGGACGGGCAGATTCTTGACTACCTCAGGTCTTTCTATTCAGCGCAAGGGACAATTGAGACGGACAAGCTATTGGGAGCTAAGTTTGTCCTTGATGAATGCAGGAAATGCGGCCTGATCTACCAAAGAGAAATACCTGATCTCTTCTTGACGAAGACGTTATACGAAGAATGGATTGATCCGAAGTTCGCATACGCTCAACATCTTAGGGATTCCCTGCAGCATCATGCTAATCACGCACGAGAAATAATGACGATTACCGCCTACCTCAATGCCGAACCGCACACACTGGACTTTCTAGATGTTGGGATGGGTTGGGGGGAATGGTGTCTAATGGCTAAAGCCTTCGGCTGCAATGTTTACGGGATTGAGTTGTCGCCAAGTCGAATGGAACACGCCAAATCAATTGGAGTTAGCGTGATTAGCTGGAAGGACTTACCTAGTTACGAATTCGATTTCATAAATAACGAGCAAGTATTCGAACATATCCCACAACCTCTCGAAACCCTTCGTTCGTTGAAAGAATCGCTTAGGCCCAATGGGCTAATCAAAATAAGTGTCCCAAATGGCCGCGATCTGAAGAGACGACTCAAAGTTTCAGATTGGAAAGCACCAAAAGGAACTATGAACTCTCTTAATCTAGTTCACCCGCTTGAACACATAAATTGTTTCACTCGTCGTTCTATTGTAAAAATGGGTCAAATAATAGCTCTAGAAGAAGTTACAATTCCGATCACCCTCCAATATGTCTACAGCACCATGTGGAAACCTGTGATACCTTTCTTGAAGAATTTGGCAAGGCCGATTTACTATAATCTGTTTGGAACATACGTCTTCTTTCGTCATCGGAGGAATCCATAACGCGGAGGCCAGAAACTGGAATTTGTGCAATCAAGTCCTCTTGAAGGAAGGACAAAGATTGTGGGGCAGATACTACTCAGGTTCTGAACAGCAAGAGGTCGGTGCAGGCGACCATTTCAGGAACTCGAGTTTCGAGACGTTGTTTTATTGAAACGCTTTTAACGGAGGGACGGGTGACTGCTGTTTACAGGCGTATAAGTCCACAGGAACATCAGGAGCCTTAGGAACCGGGGACTCGGTCAAGCTTGGATTCCAATACGCCAACGCTAACCGACCGGTATCTGTCACACATACTCTCATATTGTTTCGCTCTACATTTCTTTCTCGGTTTGATTGAGCTGCTAAATGCCCAAAACCTGACCTATTTCTACTACTTCCCTGCAACCGTACATATCATCGTAGCAGGGCCGTCCACAGACACGTACCTTTGGGTAAGCTCAATCGTAGTCTTGTCTGTGATTTTGCTTCTCAAGTCTAAGAACGATTTGCATGGACTTACCATGCGCCTAACCGCTTTTGGAGCAATTGCTCTCGCAATGCTTTTCCTTCTCGCGCCGCTGTATGGGTTTCCCACCGGTCCGTTGACTTACATACTTTTTGTGACCGGGACAGTAGAGTTTTTGCTAGCGGTTCAAGATCGAAAATCGACGCTCTTCAATCTTCGCCCTCACAGCACGCTAACGCGAACGTTGGTGTACGTGTTAGTTTTCTTCGCCACAATTGAAATCTCATCAGCAACGTATTATGCGTTGAGACCCTTCAACTTGGCTGGCAGTCTTCCTCTTGGGCAGTTGGACGCCCAAGTCGAATTGCAATTAGCTTACGCTCCTTTCAAGATACTCCCGTGGTTGTACGTTGGATTTCTGACTTCGTGGTTCTGGGTGCCGGTAGTCAACGTGTTCTGGAAGAGCAATACCAAGCGAATACCACCGGACGAACCCAAGCTGGACCTAACCTCGCCTCCCAGTGCGCTATACTCTTTTTTGGTGGATCCTAGGTTTTTCCTGGCGATCGCTCTAGCCACTTTCATCGGCTATTACCCATACTTTCAAAATTCGCCTTGGCTTGTCGGAACCGACTCGTACTTTCGTTATTATGATCCGTTGCTCGACATGAATAGCAAAGGCGGACTTGCGGCCTTCCGTCTGGCGCTTAGAGAATGGCACCCTGTCCCCCTAATGTTTCTCTATGTCGTCCACCTGCTCACTGGTATCGATTTGTTTCAGGTGGTGAAACTATCTCCGCTCTTTCTAACTATCGCACTCGGATTTGCATTTTGGTGGTTTATGGCTAGGAAGGGACCCAGTTCACGTGGCCTTCTCGCTTTTACATTTTCGACACTATCAGCTACGACGGCGCTCGCCATGTATTCCAGTTCAGTCGCGAACTGGGCGGTTCTGGTTTTATGGGTCGTTTTTTCAGGGTATTTTGTTTTGAGTGCCGCTAGGCATTTTCGCGTATCAGATTTCTTCGTCCTTCTATTCGTTTCAACATTGATGCTCATAATTCATCCTTGGACTTGGGGAGTGTTCGCGGCTTTCATGGTGGTCACAAGTGCCGTCGCGATAGTTCAGGAAAGGCGGAACGCATTGCGCGTTTCTGTTTCACCGATTCTAATTGTAGTGATCGATGTCGCGTTTGGCCTCTTCAGCATCAGGTACCTTGCGGGGAGTCAGGGATGGAGGGTAGTTGACGCCTTAAGCTATTACACGTACGTTTTCAAGAATCCAAATACTATCTTCGAATTCTGGCCGGCACTGGACTGGACGACAAGAATCTGGTCGCCGTTCTTCAGCCCCATCTACATTTTCCTCGCGATAATCGGTGTGTTCGTATTGCTGAGGAAAGAGGTATCGACTTGGCAGCGACGGCTCATCTTGTCCTGGATATTTGTTTCTATGATAGGCTCTATACTCGTAGCACCGATAGGATATGTGCCCAATTCACCGGCGAGCAGCGATAGCCAACTCTGGCGGTTGGTCTTTTTAACCCCGTTCCAAGTGACCGCGCCACTCGCAGTTATTTGGCTATCTAACCGAAACAAGTTGACCGTTGAAACTGGTGATGTGCGGGGAGGCCACACATGGCTTCCGGGTGCGTGGCTTCTAACCGTTCTGTCGTTTGGAATCCTGGTAGCCTTTGCACCTTACACTCTAGGATTAGCATTGCTTCTGTTGTTGATTCCGATCATAACCTCGTATTACATCGAAAGGTCATCGGGCAGAGAGGCTGAGCTTCTCGGTTATATCATTCAAGCGATATGTGTCCTGATAGCTTTTAATTACGTGTGTCGCGCTCTCTCTCAACTACTTATCAATCCGCATAGCTATGTTCCCACGGACGCGCAGTCAGGGTCTGTATAATTAATTTCAGCTAAGGAAATTCAAAGTTCCCTCCTTCATCAAGGGAACAGAATTTCTAGGCCACATTCTTGGACTAGAAATTGATCTCCCCAATTTTGTTTTTCCAGTCATCATCAGAGCGTGGACTCCTGAGCACAAGCGCCAAAATTAGTGTGGAAACTTTGAGAGTGTAACCGAAATCGTCGGCTGACAGTGACACCAGACCCAGATAGGAAGTTGGCGTCTCTTCCCGTCGAACAGGTCTACTGAGTTAGGCGTTCGACAACCGAGGAAGGGACTAATTTGAGACATAGGTCGAAACGAAGTCGACGATGGCGATGGATCAAGATCAGTCAGACCTTGTTCGCTCTGGCCCTACTCAGCTTCCTTATAGGAAGCACGGCGTCTTCTGTCAAGGCAATTGACGCCGCAAGTTCGGCCGTTATACCTCAACCGGAATTCCCTACGAAAAGTACGCTACCCTGGCTGCACGTTCAAGGCAACTTTATCGTTAACGAGAATGGGTCCGCTATTCTTTTGAGGGGAGTATCAATTGAAGATCAAGATTACATGTCAGCAGTGAATGGACACATTTTCGGTGAAGCTGACATTGTCAACCTTGTCCGCATTTGGCATGTGAACGCTATCAGAGTTCCGATCTTTCCAGATTTGTGGAAGAACAATCCAAACTACGCGGAGCGATTTCTCGATCCAATTGTCACCATGGGGAGCAAATATGGGGTATACATCATATTGGGATGGCACGCGCACGGAAACCCGATTACAGGACAGACAGATCTCCCAGCGTGGAAGGATTTGCCTCCTTTTCACGGAAACCCGTATGATCCGAATTTAACATTGGCTACAAGCTTTTGGAACTCAGTCGGTGAGAGATATGAGAACAACTCCGTGGTGATCTACAGTATTTTCGACGAGCCAGCATATATAACGTGGCAGGCATGGAGGCCGGTTGCTCAACAACTGGTTGGTGTTATACAGTCCCACAATCCAAGGGCGCTCGTTCTCGTTTCTGGAGTATCCTGGGCATATGATCTTAGAGGTGTAACTCTCGATCCGGTTGAAGCACGTAATGTCGTGTATGAAACCCATCCATACCCGGGCGATTCGACAGTATATGGCGCATGGGACACCTACTTCGGCTATTTAGCAAGTCGATATCCGATTTTTGCGGGCGAATGGGGCTACCAGCCTGGAGATGCCGATCGAAACCTAGACGCTACGGCCATGAGTTACGGTGTCCCGTTGTTGAGCTACATGGATGAACATAATATTTCGTGGACCGCATGGTGTTGGAGTTCGAATTGGGCTCCACTAATGCTCAACCCGAACGGCAGTCCTACAGAGTTCGGACAGCTCGTAATAAGCTTCCTAGCCTCTCATAACGAGTGAATCATTCGTCAGTTTCCCCCTGAACACCGATTGCGACAAATAAGAACGGTCACAAGAGCCGGAACGCTACATGCAAAGCGCTAGTATGGCCCAGGCTCTGAGTGTGCAACAAGAACTTGGCCTGAATCCCCCCTAGGAACAACGAATCTACCTATTCCGAAGACCGGGACGTTCAATTGTTTTTGGTCTATGATGTTCCTGCCATCAACTACTGCTTTGAGGTCGCGAAGTTTTTCGTATTCAAAGTTCTCGAAATCATGATGGTTTGTTGCAATCACGACTATATCACATGGATCACGAAGGGGATCGAATGGTTTGAGTCCCAGAAGCTTCATGTCTTCACATGAAAACAGAGGGTCGTACACTTCTACATTCTTGAAGCCCTCGCGCTCTAATATCTGAGTGAATACAAGAGTAGGACTAGCTCTCCAATCCCTAACTTCACCCTTATAGGATAACCCGAAAACTGCAACTCGAGCGTCAGTTGGCTCCTTCTTAGCAAATTCACAAGCCTTCCTCAACAAGCCATAGGTGAAATATGGCATCCTCTCATTGGACAACATCGCGTTCCATAAGGTGTTGAAAGGCGTGCCTGTCTCTTCGCCAGCGGAGATGATGTAGTAGGGGTCCTTTGGAACACAGGGGCCACCGATGCCAATTCCAGGGTAGTGTGGATGAAAGCTCCATTTGGTCGATGCTCCTTTGATCACTTCCATGACATCGACCCCAATTGCGTCGCAGAAACGCGCAAACTCGTTCGCGAATCCGATGTTAAGGGCGCGATAAGCGTTTTCAAGCATCTTCGTGGCCTCTGCGGCCTCGAGGCTGGAAACGGGGAGCAACTCTTTAACGAAATGTGAGTAGAATTGCATGCCGAGTCTTGCGGATTCCGGATTGATTCCGCCAATCACCTTTGGTATGTTTGACACGGTAAACTTTGTGTTGCCCGGATCTATTCGCTCTGGGCAAACCACCAACGCGAAATCACGTCCAGGAATGAGTCCAGACTCACTTTCAAGAATTCGACCGATAATCTTCCGAGTCATTCCTGGGGCTACGGTACTCTCATTGATTACGATGTCTCCAACTCTGAGAGACTTCCCTAGCTGCGACGACACATCCTTTACGACGGTTAGGTCTGGTCTTCGATCGATAAACATCGGGGTTGGAACGCATATGATTCTTATTCGTGCATCAGCTGCCGTTCGTATATCTTGAGAGAACACGAACTTTCCTGAGTCCACCAAGGGCCTAATATCAGAGTCGGAGAACGTCACAAGTCGACCGAGGGGATTCTTTCCTTTTCTCAAGGTATTGATTTTCTCTGCAGACGTGTCGATACCAGTTATACTGAAGCCTGATCGCGCTATCTCGTAGGCCAGAGACAGACCAACATATCCAAGCCCTATCGTACACACCTTATCTGACTCGATGACATCCTTCAGTAATCTCGCCTCGTTTTTTATGATCTTATCCGCGTCCAGCCAATTGTTGATGCGATTCCATCGCGTAATGAAACTTGCGGCTCGTACCCAAGTAATTTGCGAGATCTGCTAATGTCCGCAACTCTGTTGAAGATCTCGGCTTCGAGAGGACGCGGCAAAGTGTCCGAGCCTTTCGATACGATGCTTGAGTTAGAACCAGTCAGTTCAACTATGAGCTTAGCAACATCGTGCACCTTCGTCTTTACGCCGGTTCCCACGTTGAATATCTGAGATTTCGCGCGCTCGGTTTGCGAGGCGGTGACCGTAACTTGAACCGCATCCTTGATGAAAGTGAAATCTCGACACTGATCTCCGGGTCCGTACACCTCTAATTGAACTCTGTTTAGAGCAGCTCGAATGAACCTGGGTATCACGAATCGGTCGTCCTGTCTCGGTCCGTAGACATTGAAGTACCTGAGTACTACATAATCCAGTCCATATGCACGTCTGTACGCGTCGCAGTAACGCTCTCCGGTAAGTTTCGCGACCGCATAGGTTGATCTTGGAGTTGTCGGAGCGTCTTCACTGATCGGAAGAGAGGCTGGTTCGCCATAGACTTCTGAAGAAGATCCGTACACCACAATCTTCACGTTGTTCTTCCTCGACGCTTCTAGCACGTTCAGAGTTCCCATAATTTCGACGTCTAGGACCTCGACGGGATGTTGGTAGGCATACTCGACACCT